>NZ_JASJXB010000014.1:0-140482 GCF_035018885.1 Variovorax sp. LG9.2
TCAAAGAGTTGGCCGATCTGGTGAAGAGTCCAGCCGGTCTTCCAGCGCTCCCACATCAACGCCTTCTGACTGTCCGAGTAGTGGGTTCGTGTCCGGTACTTCATTTGCAACACTCCTTCTGCCTGTGCAGTTCTTAGTGTGTTGCATCGACCCGTTGAATCCGCCGCCCGAAGCTGACGGTCGCGCACCCCGATCAACCGCGGCCCTCACATGGCGCAGGCCGGTGGGGTGTACTGCGCAGCGAAGTAAAGGAGGAGGCGAAGCCGGGGGACATGAGCGAAGTAGTGCACCGCGCCGGCATGAGCCTCGCACCAGCGCTTCTCAACCCTCCTTCTTGTTGTCCTTGCCTCGCCGATCAAACGCTCCTTGGTCGTTGAGGTCGTGCATCTCGCGCAAGAGCTCTTCCGCGTGACGCTCGGCATCGCTGGTCTGGGTTTCGAGCAGCGCATTGCGTGGCATTGACAACATAGGTTCGATCTCGCGTTGTCGGCGCTCTTCGGCCAACACGCGATACATCTCCCAGGCGTCCGATGGTGGCTCGATAAAGATCGCGCTTATTTCCAGGGCATAGGCGCCGGCACCTCAGCCGCAGCCTCGACATCCACGCTCTTGAAGTCCGCCGGCGACACGATCTCCAGGTATTCCATGTCCGGCGAGTAGTCGAACAAGAAATGCCGTATCCCGGGGCGCTGGTGCACCACGTCGCCGGCCTCGACCAGTGTTTCCTTGTCTTCGTACATGAATTTGGCCCAGCCCTTGGTCATGATGACGATCTGGAAATCCGCCTCATGTCGGTGCCATCCGGTGCCCTCTTCCGGGGGCATGTTCGCCTTCACGAGGTGCGCGATGACGGCGCCGTTGGTGGCTTCGGCCACGCCCAGGTCGCGGTACAGGAAGAAGTCGCGAAGGCCGCCGGGCTTGAAATCGGTGTCGCCGGGTTTGACGTGCGAAAACTTGGTGGCGGTACGGTCCAGCATGAAGCGCTCCTTTGCGTGAATACAGAGGTGGGATTGGCAGGGGTGGGGTTGCTGCGGCGCAGCATGCATAAAGCATTCCCGCTCCGTCGATAATCCCGGCCCATGAGCGGCAATACCTTCGGCACCCTTTTCGCAGTCACCAACTTCGGTGAATCTCACGGCCCCGCGATCGGGTGCGTCATCGACGGCTGCCCGCCTGGCATGGCGCTGACCGAGGCCGACATCCAGGGCGACCTCGATCGCCGCCGCCCCGGCACCAGCCGCCACGTCACGCAGCGCAACGAGCCCGACGCTGTGCAGATCTTGAGCGGCGTGTACGAAGGCAAGACCACTGGCACGCCGATCGCTTTGCTCATCCAGAACACCAACCAGCGCAGCAAGGATTACAGCGAGATCGCGCAGCAGTTCCGACCCGGCCATGCCGACTTCACCTACTGGAAGAAGTACGGCATTCGCGATCCGCGCGGTGGTGGCCGCTCGTCGGCCCGGCTCACGGCGCCGATGGTCGCGGCCGGCGCGGTCGCCAAGAAGTGGTTGTTCGAAAAGTACGGAACGCAGTTCCGCGGCTGCATGGCGCAAATTGGCGGCATCGTCATTCCGTTCGAGGGCTGGGAGCACGTGCCGAACAACCCGTTCTTCGCGCCGAAGGCCGATGTGAGCGATCTCGAGGCATACATGGATGCGCTGCGCAAGGCCGGTGACTCCTGCGGCGCGCGCATACGGGTGACGGCGGGCAGGGTGCCGGTCGGCCTGGGCGAGCCACTGTTCGACAAGATGGATTCCGACATCGCCTACGCCATGATGGGCATCAACGCGGTCAAGGGCGTGGAGATCGGCGCCGGCTTTGCCAGCGTGACGCAGCGCGGCACCATGCACGGCGACTCGATCACGCCGCAGGGCTTTGCCACCAACAACTCGGGCGGCACCCTGGGCGGCATCACGTCGGGGCAAGACCTCGAAGTGAGTATCGCGATCAAGCCGACGAGTTCGATCATCAGCCCGCGGCAGTCGGTCGACATCAACAACCAGCCGGTCGAGGTGGTGACCAAGGGCCGCCACGACCCGTGCGTCGGCATTCGTGCCACGCCCATTGCCGAGGCGATGCTGGCGTTGGTGGTGATGGAACATGCACTGCGAAATCGCGCGCAGAACGGCGACATCAGTAACTCGGGACGTCGTTCACGGCCCTTCGGCAATGCGAGCAGCGAAGCCGGCACCTCCGACGAGTCCGAAGGCCCGCAATCTTCTTTTCTCTAGAAATGAATCTGCGGCGGTGATTCATCCGTAGAGGTTGCAGGCGGTCTATTCGGATCGACTTAAATCCTTCTTTCACGGAGTTTCATCATGAACATCAAGCTCATCGCAGTTGCAGCAATCACCGGTTTTGCCGCCCTCGGCGCGCAGGCCTTTCAGGGTGAACAGAACCCGCTGCCGCCGCAGCCTTTCCAGTCGACGATGACGCGCGCTGAAGTGCAGGCCCAGGCACGCAATGCTGCGCCGATCAGCAACGGCGGCACCGGTACCCTCGCGCGTACCGACATGGCGGATCGCAGCGCTGTCCGTGCGGGCGCGCTGTCGATCACGTCAGCCGGCGCACAGACCTACGGCGACGGCGACCTGACGGTTCAGACCCGCGTTCGCTGAAAGACGCTTCGCGATCAGTCCAATTCGCTGCGGCGCGGCATGTCCGCACCGCGGCGCGAGCAGGCGATCGACGACGCCTTCGAGGCGAACTTCAGCATCGCTTCGAGGGCCTGCGTGTCGAGCGATGCCATCGCCGACGCACTCAGCTTGTCCCGCTCGTCGAGCCAGGTCAGCAGCGCCGCTTGAAAGGTGTCACCAGCACCCACGGTGTCCACCACTTTGACCGGTAACGAAGGCACGTCGACCTGCACGCTTCGCGTCCACGAACTCGCGCCATGCCCGCCGCGCGTCACCGTCACCAGCGACACGCCGAGCGCAAGCCAGCGCGCAGCCACTTGCTCGGGCGTTTCACCGGGGTAGAGCAGTCCCAGGTCCTCGTCGCTCACTTTCACGAAGTGCGACAGTGCCACCATTTGCTCGACCACTGCACGCCAGCGCGACAGATCGGGCTCGACGTTGAGGCGCACGTTCGGGTCGTAGGCGATGAGCCGTTGCGTGTGCTCGCGCGCGGCCAATGCCAGCAACGCAGAGCCGACAGGCTCGACCACCAATGCGTAAGAGCCGAACTGCAGCACGCGCGTGGTGGGCGGCAAGGCGGGCAGGGTGTCTAAAGTGATTTGCCGATCTGCAGCGCCGGTGCCATGAAACGCATAGCGCGGTACGCCGTGGGCATCGAGGCTGATCACGCTCAGCGTGCTGGGCGCGTCGCTTCTGAGCAGCAACGAGGTGTCGACCTGCTCGTCTTGCAGCGCTGTGAGCAGGCGCTCGCCGGCACTGTCGGTCGACAAGCCGGTGAGCAATGCGACAGGCCTGCCCAGGCGCGCCAGCCCGACCGCTACGTTGAAGGGCGAGCCACCGATGCGGGCATCGAAGCTCAACCCGGTCGGTGTCGATTCGCCCGCATACACATCCATCAGGGCTTCGCCGCAAACCACGAACATTCAATCTCCTTTGAGTGGGTCGCCAGTATAGAAATCGGGCTTCCCCGGCGCCAATACTTCAAATCAGACTGCGCATCGCCTGCGCCGTTTCGCGCAGCACGGGCAGCACGCGCGCCACCGCTTCGTCAGAGCCCTCGTGGCCCATCGGCATCGTGATGTTGAGGGCGCCGACCAGTTCACCGTGCCGGTCGCGCAAAGGCACCGCGATGCCGCGTGAGTTGAGGTCGAGCTGCTGTTCCGATATCGCCCAGCCTTGTGCACGGATGCGGGCCAGCTCGAGCTTCATGCGCTCCTTGCTCGCGATGGTGTGCGAAGTGAAGACCTTGAGCTCGTGCTTCGCCAGCCAAATCGCCATGTCGGTGTCGCTGCGCAGCGCCAGCATCAGCATGCCCGCCGCTGTCACCTGCGCCGGCACGCGCGCCCCGAGCACGTAGCCGGTGCTCATGCTGCGGTTGGGCCCGTTGCGCGCGATGTAGACCACCTCGTCGCCGTCCATCACGCTCAGGTAGGCGATCTCGTGCGTACCCGCTGCGACGCGCTGCAAGAAAGGTTGGACGATGCGCGGCAGCCGTGCCGATTCGAGGTACGACTGACCTAGCCGCAGCACCCGCGGCGTGAGCCAGAAGAGCTTGTCGTCGCTCGCGACGTAGCCCATGTGTTGCAAGGTCAGCAGGTAGCGGCGTGCTGCCGTGCGCGTCATGCCCGTGCGCTGCCCGGCCTGACTGGCAGTGAGCCGCGGGTTGGCATCGTCGAAGGCTTCGATGATGCTTACGCCGCGCTCCAGGCCAGCGATCCAGTCGCGCTTTTCGAGCCCGGCGGGCGTCGGGGAGCCTTCTTTGGGCATCTGGTGCGTCCTCTGTGTTGCCGATCTGCCTAGGAGAAACCCTGAATGTGCGCGATTAACGCACTCGGTCGTTCGCTCATCGATCGTTTGGGTGAGATCCGAATGTACTGCCTGAAGCGCTGTCGATAGAGTCCCCGCACGCCCCACCAGACGGGCGATCGAACAAAGCGCAGAGACATTCATGACCTCCACCATTCATGGCAGCACCCAGGCGTACCTGCTACCGGGCGATCCGGTACGCAACGTGCGCCTGCCGCGGATGTTCAACGCGGTGTTCGAGCGCTTCGACATCGACGCCGTGCTGCTGCCGATGCAAGTACCACGGCGCGATTTCGCGGTGTTCTTCAAGTCCGCATTTCTAGCCCGCAATGTGCGCGGCATGTTGATCGCGCCGCCGCACAAGCCGCTGGTGGTCGACCTGCTCGATGGCTGCGGATTGTTCGGCCGTGTCGCCGGCTCGGTCAACGTGGTGCGCCGCGCCGAACACGACCAACTCGAAGGCGATCTGTTCGATGGTGAAGGCCTGATCGGCGCGCTCGACCACTACAGGATTCCTTTTCGCGGCAAGCGCGTGCTCATCCTGGGTGCCGGAGTAAGCGCGGCGGCCATCGGCGTCGCTTTGGCCGAGGGTGGCACCGTCAACGGCGCCGAGCACATCGCGCTGCACGACATCGTGGCGGGCAAGGCGGCCGGCGTCGCGGTGAAGCTCGATTCGTTCTTCGATGCGACGGTGGTTGCGGTCGACAGCAACGACCCGGCCGGCTATGACCTGGTCATCAACGCGACACCGCTCGGGCTGAACGAAGGCGATGCGTTGCCGTTGGATGTAGCGCGCATGGACAACCACGCAGCGGTGTTCGACATCCTGCTGCGCGGCCAGCCGACGCCCTTGGTGCGCGCTGGGCGGGCGCGTGGCTTGCATGCGCAAGCCGGCTTCGAAATGCTGGTGCAGCAGATGCCGCACTACCTCGGTTACTTTGGCTACGTCGACGCGGCCGCAGCGCTGCGCGACGACGCCGACTTCCTGCGCGAGCTGATCTACCCCGCGGCGATGGCCGACGAGATCAAGAACCCGCTGCGCTACAGCTGAATTTTTCCGCTGCTTCCCTGCTGCTTCTCTTCTGCTTCCCTTTTCGATTTTCAACTTCCAACCATAGAGACAAAACCATGGCCATCACGATGAATGACGTGCGAACGTTCGACAACACGGGAGAACCGGAGGGCGTCAAGACGCCCAGAAAAGCCGCCTTTGCAAGCTGGATCGGCAGTGCGGTCGAGTACTACGACTTCTTCATTTACGGCACCGCGGCAGCGCTGGTGTTCGGCAAGATCTTTTTTCCGACAATCGATCCCAAGCTGGCGACCGTCGCGGCCTTTGCGACCTTCGGCGTCGGCTATGTCACGCGGCCGATCGGTGCGTTTTTCATGGGCCACATCGGCGACAAGTTCGGTCGCAAGAAGGTGCTCACATTCACGCTGCTGCTGATGGGGATCTCGACATTTTTGATCGGGCTGCTGCCCACCTACAACCAGGTCGGCATCGCCGCACCAATCATGCTGGTGGTGCTGCGTCTGCTGCAGGGACTGTCGGCCGCAGGCGAGCAGGCCGGTGCCAACTCGATGACGCTGGAGCACGCGCCGGCCCATCGGCGCGCCTTCTTCACGAGCTTCACATTGAGCGGAACGCAGATGGGCTTCATCCTCGCGACCCTCGTCTTCTTGCCGATCGCGTCGTTGCCTGAAGAGCAGTTGCTTTCGTGGGGCTGGCGCATCCCGTTCTTTCTGAGCGCGATCGTGGTGGCGGTCGGTTTCTGGGTGCGCCGCACGCTGCCGGAAACGCCGGCTTTCAAGGAAGAAGCCGACGCGAACGCCACCGTCGAAATGCCCGCCGCCGTGCTCTTTCGCGACCACACGCCCGCTGTGCTGCGCGTGGTCTTTGGTGCGCTGGTGTCGGTGACCAGCACCATCTTCGGCATTTTCGTGCTCTCGTATGCGGTCAACACTGTGCACATCCCACGCACCACCATGCTGACGTTGCTGGTCTGCGCCAACGTCGTTGCGCTGGCCGCGATTCCGCTGTGGGCGATGCTGTCCGACAAGGTCGGCCGCCGCCCGATCTTCATCTTCGGCGCGCTGGGTTGTGCGGTGCTCATCTGGCCGACGTTGTGGGCCATCAGCCGCGGCGACCTGAATCTGATCTTCCTGTTCGGCCTGCTCACCTCTGGCATCGTCTACAGCGCCGCCAACGCGGTGTGGCCTTCGCTCTACGGCGAAATGTTCGACACGCGCGTTCGCTTGTCGGGCATGGCCATCGGCACGCAGATCGGCTTTGCGATCGGCGGTTTCGCGCCGACCATCAGCGCGGCCATCATGGGCGAAGGCATCAACGGCTGGATGCCGGTCGCGGGGCTCGTGAGTGCGGCTTCCGTGATTGCGGCGATCTCGATCTTTACCGCACCGGAGACGTACAAGGTGCCGATGCATGAACTCGGCAAGAAGATGAACAAGGTTCGTGCGTGATGTCGGAGGTGGCGTCGAAGGTCGCCGCTCTCGCGCCGGTGCGCATCGACAGCGGCCTCATCGAAGGTGTTCACGACGAGGCGACCGGCCTGTGTGCATGGCGCGGCATTCCATTCGCTGCGGCACCTGTCGGCGACTTGCGCTGGCGTGCGCCGGCACCGCTCACCGCTTGGGACGGCGTGCGCCGTGCCGACAAGTTCTCGCCGCAATGCACGCAACCGGGCCGCGCGCCGGATTCGGTCTACGCCGAGTATTCTGGCGTGCAGCCGATGAGCGAAGACTGTCTCTACCTCAACGTGTGGACGTCGAACGAACCGGCGGATCGTGGCGGTGAAGCGCTGCCCGTTATGGTGTGGATCCATGGCGGTGCCTTCCAGCAAGGCGCGGCTTCCAACCCCGTGTTCGTGCGCGGTGACCTGGCAAAGCAGGGCGTGGTGCTGGTCACCTTCAACTACCGGCTCGGGCCCTTCGGTTTCATGGCGCATCCGGCCCTCAATGCGGAGGCGGAAGGCGCGTCGGGCAACTACGGGCTGCTCGACATGGCCGCCGCCTTGCGTTGGATCCAGCGCAACATCGCAGCGTTCGGCGGCGACCCGGCGCGCGTCACCGTGTTCGGCCAGTCGGCTGGTGCGCATGGCGTGATCGCATTGATGGCGGCGCCCGAAGCGCGCGGCCTCTTCAAGCACGCGATCGCGCAGAGCTTCGGCCTCAACCCGACGCCGAGCCTTGCGACCGGCGAGGCACAGGGCGTCGACTTCGCGGGCGGTACCGACGCGGATTCGCTCGCGTCGTTGCGCGCGCTCAGCGCAGACGATTTGATGCAGCGCTACCTCGCGCAACCGCACCGCTTCATGCCGATCGTCGACGGCAAGTTCCTGCAGAAGCCGCTGGCCGAAAGCTTTGCGGCGGGTGAGCAGCAGCGCGTGCCGTTCCTGACCGGCTGGACGCGTGACGAAGGCTCGACCTTTCCGGCAGCATCGTCGGCCACGTCGTTCAAAACGCATCTGCAGAAACGCTTCGGCGACCGTGCCGCAGAGGCTGAGCGCTTCTATCCCGCGGGCAGCGATGCCGAGGCAGTGACATCGAGCCGCGCGCTCTTCGGCGATGGGCTCTTCGCTGGCGGCGTGGTCGCAGCGGCGAGTGCGCAAGCTGCCGTCGCACCGACCTGGGCCTATCACTTCGCGCAGTTGCAGCCATTCAGGAAAGGCCAGCGCTATCGCGAGTCCGGGGACGGCGAACCGGCAGCGAAGCTCGGCGTGTTCCACAGCTCCGAGTACCCGTACATCTTCGGCACCACGCGCGTGCTCGATCGCGATTGGGGTGCCGACGACGACCGCATCACCGCGCTGATGCAGGGCTGGTGGGCCAACTTCGCGAAGAGCGGCAACCCGAATGGTGAAGGAGACGACCAAGGCCTGCCGCATTGGCCGCAGTTCGCGCCATCGGATGCGAGTCGATCGACATCCACGAAGCCCACGGTGCTCGAAATCAAGGCTGAGCCCGTGCCCATCGACATCCCGCGCCAAGCCCATCTTTCTTTCTTGCGCTGACCCGCACCGACCTTTTCAGATCGTCACCATGATTTCCGGCAAGACCATGCTCATCGCTCACTTGGGCTTCCCGACCGAAGCCTTCAAGGCGCCGATGATCTACAACCCCTGGTTCGATCAGCAGGGCATCGATGCGGTGGTCGTGCCGATGGGCGTCAAGCCCGACGACTACGCTGCGTCGCTCGCGGCGATCTTCCGGTTCAGCAACATTCGCGGTGCGCTGGTGACGATGCCGCACAAGGTTTCGACAGTCGCATTGATGGACGAGGTCACGCCGACAGCGCGCATCGCAGGCGCGTGCAACGCCATCCTGAAGCGACCCGATGGCACGTTGCTCGGCGACCAGTTCGATGGCGCCGGCTTCGTGCGCGGCGTCGAGCGCAAGGGCCGGCTTTTCAAGGGGACGCGTGTGCTGGTGTCGGGTACGGGCGGTGTCGGCTCGGCCATTGCTGCGTCGATCGCTGCAGCGGGGGCGGCTGAACTGGCGTTGTTCGACATGAGCGATGCATCGGCCAATGCGCTGGCTGCGCGGCTGCGCGAGCACTACCCCAAGATGGTCGTTACCACTGGCTCCAAAGACCCGGCCGGCTTCGACGTCGTGGTCAACGCGACGCCGCTCGGCATGAAAGACGGCGACCCGTTGCCGTTCGACATCGACCGCATCGCGCCGGGCACCTTCGTCGGCGAGGTCGTGATGAAGTCCGAGTACACGCCGCTGCTGCAGGCGGCCAAAGACAAGGGCTGCGCGGTACAAGTCGGCACCGACATGTTGTTCGAAATGATCCCGGCGTACCTGGAGTTTTTCGGCTTTGGCACTGCATCGCCGGACGACCTGCGCGCCGTGGCGCAGTTACGCTACTGACATGAGCATTTTCGAAGGTTTTCTTTCCACATCCGAAACGCTGGCGGCGTTCAGCGACACCAATTTCGTCAGCGCGATGCTGCGCTTCGAGGCCGCGCTGGCGCGAGCGCAGGCAGCAGAGGGTCTGATCCCCGAAGCGGCGGCGCAGACCATCGTCGGCAGCTGCAAGGTGGAGCTGTTCGACGTCGCCAAGATCGTGCGCGAGAGTGGCCGTGCCGGTAGCGTCGCCATCCCGCTGGTCAAGACCTTGCGCGAGGCCGTCGGCCTGTTCAACAAGGACGCTGCGCCGTTCGTGCATTTCGGCAGCACCAGCCAGGACGTGATCGACACGGCGATGTCGCTGGTCACGCGCGAGGCGGTGGCGTTGGTCGAAGCCGATCTGGCGAAGGCGGCCGATGCGCTGCTCAAGCTCGCCACGTTGCATGCGACCACGCCGATGCTGGCGCGCACGCTGATGCAGCCGGCCTCGGTCACCAGCTTCGGCTTCAAGTGCGCGGGCTGGGCGGCGCCGCTGGTGCGCAGCCGCCTGCGATTGCGCAGCGCGACAAAGCGCGCGCTGCAGGTGCAGCTGGGGGGTGCGGTCGGCACGCTGGCGCAGATGCGCGGGCAGGGCGTGGCGGTGCGCCGGCGCATGGCGACCGACCTGGCGCTCGGCGATCCCGGCGCAACCTGGCACACGCAGCGCGACGAGTGGGTCGCTCTCGGCTGCGAGCTGGCGTTGATGACCGGCAGTCTCGGCAAGATCGCCGGCGACATCGCGCTGCTGGGCCAGTACGAAGTGGGCGAAGTCGCCGAGCCGAGCGAGCCCGGCCGCGGCGGCTCGTCGGCCATGCCGCACAAACGCAATCCGGTGGCGTCGATGGTCGCTATCGCGGCCGCGCACCGCACCCCGCAGCGTGTGGCCGCGTTGCTGGCTGCCATGCCGCAAGAACACGAGCGTGCGCTCGGCGCCTGGCAGGCCGAGCTCGCCGAGTGGCCGCAATTGCTGATGTCGGCGCACGGCAGCGTGCGAGCGATGGCGAGCGCCTTGCCGGGCCTGCAGGTCGATGCCGCACGTATGCGCGCCAACATCGAACGGCTGCGCGCCGAGCTGCCGCAAGACGCCGCGGACGAATGGTTCTCGGTCGCGCTGGCCAACAACGCCGGTGCCATCGCGCTGGCCGAAGTCGATGCGCTCAAGGCCCGACTTTCAAGCAAGGAAATTTCGCAATGACCGATGACACCTACGAGTCCGGGCTCGTCAGCCGGCGCCGCGTGCTGGGCGATGCATGGGTCGACAAGTCGCTGGCCAATCGCAACGACTTCAACGCCGAGTTCCAGGAGCTCATCACGCGCCATGCGTGGAACGACATCTGGGGCCGGCCGGCGCTGGGCGACAAGACGCGCCGCTACATGGTGCTGTCGATGATGCTGGGCATCCATGCGTACGAAGAGTTCGCGATGCACGTGCGCGCCGCGCTCGATGGCCCGCCCGAGTCACGCCTGACGCCCGACGACATCAAGGAAGTGATCATGATGGCCGCCATCTACTGCGGCGTGCCGGTCGCCAACCATGCCTTCGGCATCGCAGCCGGCATCCTGCGCGAAAAGGGGCTGCTGCCCGCAGGCATACCAGTGACACCGAAACCACCAGGAACACCATGACCCGTCTCAACGTCCTGCGCGAAGGCGAAGGCCCGATCGTCGTGCTGAGCCATGCACTCGGCTGCGACCTTCACATGTGGGACGGCGTGGCCGCGTTGCTGTCTCGCGCGCACACCGTGTTGCGCTACGACCACCGCAACCACGGCGCATCGGAAATCGTGCCTGGCGACTTGCGCATCGAAATGCTGGCGCAGGACGCGGCCGACCTCATCGCGCGCGAGGCCGACGGCGAGCCCGTGCACTTCGTCGGGCTCTCGATGGGCGGCATGACGGCGCAAGCACTGGCAGTGCAGCACCCGGAATTGTTGAAGACGCTGGCGATCGCCAACTCGGCGGCCCATTACCCCGACCAAGCCTCTTGGACAGCCCGTGAGGAGACCGTGCGCACCGCCGGCATTGCAGCCATCGCGCCGGGCGCCGTCTCGCGCTGGCTCACGCCCGGCTACACCAGTACCCATGACGGCAAGGCCGCCGCAGAGGCGCTGAAAGACGTGCTGCTGCGCAACGAGCCGCAGGCGTACATCGCAAGCTGCAAGGCGGTCGCGGCCATCGACTTTCGCGAGAGCAACCGACGCATCGCCGTGCCGACGCTGGTCATCGGTGGCCTGCAGGACGAGGCCACGCCGATGGCGATGTCGGAAGCCATGGTGGCGGCCATCCCCGGCGCGCGGCTGGCGACCATCGACGCAGCGCACCTGAGCGCAGTGGAGCGCCCGGTCGAGTTCACTCAGTTGCTGATCGACTTCTGGCGCAGTCTCTGAAAGGAACGCGATGACCGCACTTAAACCTGCGACCGAACTCGCCGCCGCAGCGAGCAAGCCTTACCCCAACGACAGCGCCGAGTACCGCAAGGCACGCACGGCGCTGCTGGCCGAAGAGATCGAACTCCGGCGCCACATCGAGCGCGTCGCCGCCCAACGCCGCGCCTTGCCTCCAGGCGGCGAAGCGCGCGGCTACGAGTTCAAGGACGAGAACGGCAAGACATTGCCCATGGTCGACTTGTTCGGCGCGCACGACACGCTCGTCACCTACTTCTGGATGTACGGCCCCGAGCGACAGCAAGCCTGCCCGATGTGCACGTCGTTTTTGGGTGCCATGGACACGCCGGTGCGCGACCTGGTGCAAAAGGTGGCAATCGCCGTGATCGGGCGCTCGCCGGTCGAGCGTCAGTTGGCGTTCGGACGCGAGCGCGGCTGGCGCAACCTCGAGTTCTACGCGACCGTCGGCGACGAATTCGCTCGCGACTATCGCGGGCTCGCGCCGGATGGCAACGAATGGCCGGCGCTGGACGTGTGGGTCAAGCGTGACGGCAAGGTCTTCCATTTCTGGGGATCGGAACTCGGCGGCACGGCCGACCCCGGTGAAGACGCTCGCGGTGCGCCGGACCCGACGCCGCTGTGGAACATCCTGGACCTGACGCCGGCGGGGCGGGGCAGCGACTGGTATCCGAAGCTGGCGTACTGAGTTGAGCGGCGCAATGCTTTTCTAAAGTGGCACCCATGGCCTCCCGCACCACATCGAACGACTGACCCACACCGTGCACCGCTCCATCGCGACCGTGTCCCTGAGCGGCACGCTGCGTCAAAAACTCGAATCGATTTCTGCTGCAGGCTTCGACGGCATCGAACTGTTCGAGAACGACTTCATCAACTTCAACGGCAGCGCGGCCGAACTCGGTGGCATCACCAAAGACCTGGGCCTGTCGATCGATCTGTACCAGCCGTTTCGCGATTTCGAAGCCATGCCGGAGCCGCAATTCCGCCGGAGCCTGGAGCGTGCCGAGCGCAAGTTCGACCTGATGCAAGCGATGGGCGCGCCGCTGGTTCTGTGCTGCTCGAACACCTCGCCGGCAACCCTCGACGACCCGGCGCTCGCCGCGGCGCAGTTGCACGAACTGGCCGAGCGCGCGGCGCGCCGCAACCTGCGGGTCGGCTTCGAGGCACTGGCGTGGGGTCGCAAGACCCACCTCTACAGCCAGGCCTGGGACATCGTGCGTCGCGCCGATCATCCGCATCTGGGCCTGATCCTCGACAGCTTTCATACGCTGTCGCTGAAGGACGATCCGGCCGGCATTGTCGAGATCCCCGGCGACAAGATCTTTTTCCTGCAGATGGCCGACGCGCCGCTACTCGACATGTCGGTGCTGCAGTGGGCACGCCACCATCGCTTGTTTCCGGCGCAGGGCGATCTCGATGTCGTGACCTTTTTCGAGAAGACGCTGCTGGCCGGCTATACGGGGCCGTTGTCGCTCGAGATTTTCAACGACGTGTTCCGCGAAACGCCGAACCGTCGCACCGCGGTCGATGCAATGCGGTCCCTGCTGTACCTTGAAAGCCAGGTGCGCGATCGTCTTGAAGCGCGGTCCGAGACGCAGTCAACGACACGCAAAACTTCAACGCGGGCGCAGCGCGTGGGCGACACCATCGAGCTGTTCAGCCCGCCGCCGATGCCGGCACTTTCTGGCATCACCTTCATCGAGTTCGCAGCCAGCGAGGGTCCGGCGGGATCGGCCGGCACGCTCGGCGCGCTGCTGCAACAGCTTGGGTTCAAGCGCGTCGGGCAGCATCGCTCGAAGGCGGTCGCGCTGTATCGGCAGGGCTATATCCATCTCATCGTCAACGCGCAACCCGACTCGTTCGCGCGAAGTCGTTTCGAGGCGCACGGCACTTCGGTGTGTGCGCTGGGCATTCGCACCGACGATCCACAGGGCGCTGCGGCGCGCGCCACTGCCATGCGCTCGCAGCGGCATGACAGCCCGCTCGGCCCCGACGAAGTGCAGGTGCCGGCCATCGTCGCGCCGGGCGGCAATCTGGTGCACTTCGTACCCTCATCGCTCGGCAGCAGGGGCCTTTACGAAGCGGACTTCGTCATGGAAGACGATGCCCCTTCGACGTCCGACGCAGCCGTCGTGGGGCTGCACTCGATCGACCACGTCGCCCTCGGCCTCGCAGTGGACCAGCTCGACACATGGGTGCTGTTCTCGCGCGCCGTGCTCGGCCTGGAACCCGGCGAAAGCCTGGAGCTGGCCGACCCCTTCGGCCTGATCCGCAGCCGCGGCGTCGCCAACGCCGACCGCAGCGTGCGGCTGGTACTCAACGTGTCGATGAGCCAGCGCACCCGCACCGCGCGCACCTTGAGCGTGACGGGTGGCGGCGCGGTGCATCACATCGCGCTGGCCTGCGACGACATCTTCGAGACGGTCGCTGCGCTGCGTGGGAACGGCTTGCAATTCGTACCCATCTCCGGCAACTACTACGACGACCTGCAGACGCGGCTCGACATCGACGCCGCGCTGCTCGACCGCATGCGCGCTGCAGGCGTGCTGTTCGACCGTTCGGCCACGGGCGACTACCTTCATATCTACACAGAGAGTTTCGAGCAGGGACTGTTTTTTGAAGTCGTGCAGCGCATCGGCGCATACGACGGCTATGGCGCCAGCAACGCACCGGCGCGTATGGCATCGCAGGCGCAGGAGTGAACTTGCCGCACCAACTTTGTCGAGGGCAAAACCTTGCGCACGATAAGGGTTGTGGTGCTTGTGAACAATGAAACTATGACAACTCAACTCAAGATCGATTTCGTCTCTGATGTGTCGTGCCCCTGGTGCGCCGTCGGACTCGGTGCGCTCGAAGCGGCGCTGGCCCGTGTCGCGCCGGACGTCAAGGCCGAGCTGCACTTTCAGCCGTTCGAGCTGAACCCGCAGATGCCGAAGGAAGGGCAAGACACCTTCGAGCATCTGAACCAGAAGTACGGCTCGTCGCGCGAGCAGCAGGCGGAGTCGCGAGAGATGATCCGTGCGCGCGGCGCTGCGGTCGGCTTTCAGTTCAGTGCCGGCGGCCGGCCGCGCATCTACAACACCTTCGATGCGCATCGGCTGCTGCACTGGGCCGAGCTGGAAGACGTGACCAAGCAGATCGTGCTCAAGAAGTCGCTGCTCAAGGCCTACTTCACCGACAGCGAAAACCCTTCGGACCCCGAGGTGCTGGTGCGGCTCGCCGGTGCAGCGGGGCTCGACGAAGCGCGTGCACGCGAGATTCTGGCGAGCGACGAGTACGCCGAAGAAACGCGCGAGCGCGAACGGATGTACACCGACGCCGGCATCCACTCGGTGCCCGCGATCATCATCAACAACCAGCACCTGATTTCGGGCGGCCAGCCGGTCGAAGTGTTCGAACGCGCGCTGCGGCAGATCGCCGGCGCGGCCCCGGCGAGGCTGTCGACAGCCTGACTTGTGCGGGCACAAAGAGTAAATTAATTCCCTTTGTGCATTGCGGGTAAAGCAGGTCAACGCCGGTGTGCCCTGGCGGGTTGAAAGGAGGCGGCTATCGCCGTTGTTCACCCGTCAAGGACACTTACATGAAGACAAGATTTATCGCGGCACTGGCATTCGCTGCCGCTGCCGTTGCAGCCACTGCACCCGCCTTTGCCGACGAATACGGCAAGCATCCTTTCTATCTTCACGCGTTGTCCGATTTGCGTTCCGCGGCCTGGCAAGTCGACCATCGCCGCCCTGAAGACGGTCAGGTCTCGCAGGACGAGATGATCGTTCGCGACGAGGTCGCTGCCGCCATCAACGATCTGCAGCGCGCCGCGTGGCTGGACGGCAAGTCGCTGCAGTGGCAGCCGCCGACAGATGCATGGCTACCGCGCGAAGGCCGCCTGCATGCAGCGGCAGACCTGTTGCGCAAGGTGCACTCCGACGTGGCGCGTGAAGAAGACGATCCACGCTCGCGTCCGTTCCAGCAGCACGGACTGGCCCATGTCGATGCAGCGCTCGACGCGGCGCAACATGCCATCGGCGACGTGCGGCGTCACAACACGCGCCGCGAATGACCACCCTGCGCGCAGCGGTTGGCCTGGGCGTGCTCGGCGCCTGCGCGATGATGTTGCTGACGGGTTGTTCCACTGGTCCCGGTTCGGGTCGCGCGGTCGCTACGGTCACGTTCCCAGCGGCACCGGTGGACGAAGCCACACGCCTGCTCTGGCTCAATCGGGTGAGCTGGGGCGCCAGCACCGCCACCGAGGCGCAGTTGACGCGCCGAGGGCTCGGCCCGTGGATGCGCGACCAGCTCAATCCAAGACCGGCCGCACTGCCAACCGCAGCGCAGGCGCAGGTCGACGGCATGACCATTTCGCGCACCCCGGTCCACCAGCTCGCCATCGCGCTAGAGGCACAACGCAAGGCGGCCGATGCCTTGCCCGACGAAGACCAGAAGAAGGCCGCGCGCCAGGCCTATCAGCAAGAGCTCAACCGGCTGTCGCGCGAGGCGCAACAACGCTTCGTGCTGCGGGCGCTCTATTCGCCGAACCAGTTGCAGGAGCAGATGACATGGTTCTGGATGAATCACTTCAACGTGAACGTGCGCAAGGACAACCTTCGCGCGCTGATCGGCGACTACGAAGACAGCGCAATCCGGCCGCACGCGCTCGGCAGGTTTCGCGATCTGCTCGGTGCCACGTTGCGGCATCCGGCCATGCTGCGCTATCTGGACAACGCGCAAAACGCTGCCAATCGCATCAACGAAAACTATGCGCGCGAGCTGATGGAGCTGCACACGCTGGGCGTCGGCAGCGGCTATTCGCAAGCCGACGTGCAGGAGCTGGCGCGCGTGCTCACCGGCGTCGGCGTGACGCTGCGCGCGACCGACGAGCCAGCGCCGCGCATGCGTCCCGCGCTCGCGGAGGACTACGTGCGCCGCGGGCTGTTCGAGTTCAACCCGCAGCGCCACGACTATGGCGGCAAGACCTTGCTGGGCCGACCGATCACGGGTCATGGGATGGCTGAAGTCGACGAGGCGCTTGACCGCCTCGCGCGGGCGCCGGCCACGGCACGCTTCATCTCACGCAAGCTGGCCGTGTATTTTGTTGCGGACGAGCCGTCGCAGGCGCTGGTCGATCGCATGGCCGACAGCTTCATGCACAGCGACGGCGACATCGCCGCGACGTTGGCCACCATGTTCTCTTCGCCGGAGTTCAGCGCGTCGCTCGGCCACAAGTTTCGTGATCCGGTCCACTACGCGCTGGCCGGCGTGCGGCTGGCGTACGACGATCGCGTGGTGACAAATACAGCCCCGCTGATCGGCTGGATCAACCGCATGGGCGAGCCGCTGTACGGCCACGAGACGCCCGATGGTTATCCGCTCACGCAATCGGCGTGGGCCAGTGCCGGGCAGATGACCACGCGCTTCGAGATCGCGCGCGCCATCGGTGCCAACGGCGCAGTGCTGTTTCGCACCGACGATGGCGCGCCGCTGGAGCGTCCGGCGTTTCCAGCGCTGGCCGAGTCGGGCGCGGTGCGTGCGGCGTTGCCGGGCTTGGGCGCCGACACACGGGCCGCGCTGGCCGATGCACGATCGCCGCAGGACTGGAACACGTTCCTGCTCGCTTCGCCCGAGTTGATGAATCGCTGAACACGCACCGGAAACTCACATGCAACGCCGACATCTTTTGAAGCTCATGGGCGCGGCACCGCTCGCCGGTGCCGCGGGCCGGCTCATGGCCGCGCCTGCCGCCGGCAACGCGAAGCTGCTGGTCGTGTTCCTGCGCGGTGCTTACGACTGCGCCAACCTGCTGGTGCCCATCGCATCGGGCAGCACCGACGACTTCTATCGCAGCGCGCGGCCGACCATCGCAGTGCCGCGGCCCGGTCAGCCCAATGGCGCGCTGCAGCTGGATGCGCACTGGGGACTGCACCCGGCGCTCGCGACCAGCGTGATGCCGTTGTTTCAGAAGCAGCAAGCGGCGTTCATTCCGTTCGCCGGCACGGACGACCTCACGCGCAGTCACTTCGAAACGCAGGACTCGATCGAGCTCGGCCAGGCACTCGACCGCGGCCGTGACTATCGCTCGGGCTTCTTGAATCGGCTGGCCGGCGTGCTCGGTGCCGGACCGCTGACGGCGGTGTCGCCGATGGCCTTTACCGACCAGCTGCCGATCGCGCTCAGGGGCGACGCCAAGGCCGCCAACATGGCGCTCGGCTCGGTCGGCCGCCAGGCCATCGACGGGCGACAGAGCAAGGTGATCGAGGCGATGTATCGCAACACCAAGCTCGCGCAGCCGGTGGTCGAAGGCTTTGCGGTGCGTGACGAGGTACAGCGCGCCGTGAAGGAAGAGATGGAAGCGGCCAGCCGCAACGCGATGACGTCGAAGGGCTTCGAGCTGGTCGCGCGGCGCATGGCGCGACTGATGCGCGAACGCTTCGACCTCGGCTTCGTCGATGTCGGCGGCTGGGACACGCACGTGGGGCAGGGCGCCGGCACCGGCTACCTCGCCAACCGCCTCGAGGAACTCGGCCGTGGCGTCGCCGGCTTTGCCGAAGAGATGGGCGACGACGCCTGGCGCGACACCGTGGTGGTGGTGATCAGCGAGTTCGGCCGCACCTTCCGTGAGAACGGCAACAAGGGCACCGACCATGGCCACGGCACCGTGTACTGGGTGCTCGGCGGCGGCCTCGCTGCACAGGCCGGCGGTCGCGTGTTGGGCGAGCAGGTCGAGGTGTCGCAAGCCAATCTGTTCCAGAACCGCGACTATCCGGTGCTGAACGAATACCGCGCGGTCTTCGGCGGCTTGTTCGCGCGGATGTACGGACTGTCGCCTGCGCAGCTCGATCGGGTGTTTGCGGGGGTCGCGCCACGCGATCTGCGGCTGGTCTAGCTGCGCACAGGCGCTCGCTCAGGTCGCTGGCAGCAACTGCGCTTTCATCCAGTCACGAAACGCGATAAGGCGCTCGTTGTCGATCGCCGACTTGCGATAGCAAATGAAGTGGGTGACGCGCTCGATCCGATGGAAAGACGGGCCCTCCAGAATCACCAGATCGCCCTGTTCGAGGTCTCGTTGGGCAAAGCGCGTCGTCTCCAATGCGATGCCCATGCCGTCGACTGCAGCAGCGATAACCATCGAACCCCGATCGAAAGAGGGCCGCGCACCGGTCGGCAGCTTGAGCCCGTTCAGCTTGCACCAATCTGTCCACTGCACCGGATTGACTTTGGAATCGATCAATGTGAATCGCAGCACATCGGCCGGCGTCATCGAGCCACGGCCTTCAAGCAGGCGCGGCGAGCACATCGGCACCGTCGACTCGAGTCCCAGCGGCTCGACCATCACATTGGCATGCGGCGGGGGCAATCCATAGGCGATGTCGACATCGATGTCCGCCGATTTGGCAAGGTCCGCAGGTTCCGCGCTCGATGACATGCGGATCACGATCGACGGATGCGCCGCCATGAACTGCGGCAACCGTGGGCCGAGCCACTTGGCGGCAAAGCTCGGCGAGCAGTGGACCGCGAGTTCGCTGCGGGATTGCAGTGGACGCAGCTCGGCGCAGGCATCCTCGATCTGATCGAAAGCCGGACTTAGCTGGTCCAGCAACCTTTGGCCGTCGACGGTCAGCGTCACCTTGCGTACACCGCGCGTGAAGAGCGCACGGCCGAACCATGTTTCAAGCGCGCGCACCTGATGGCTGATGGCGGACGGCGTCAGATGCAGCTCTTCGCCTGCTTGCGTGAAGCCGCCAAGCCGCGCCGCAGCCTCGAAGGCGCGGAGTGCGAAGAAGGATGGAAGACGTCGCATCGGAAGTGCTGGTTTTCACGAGCATAGATGAATCTGTTTCAGCCATTGGTGAACAGTCGTCCTTTGTCAACGCGGCCGCCGATGCGGATGATCTGCGTCTTGCGTGCTCGTCACGACTTGCATTCGCAACCTGCAACACAACCAGCCAGAGACAACAATATGCTCGACATCAAGAAGCGCATCTCGGTCTATCAGCCCGAACAGGTTGGACTGAAGTTCCCCGAGATCCCGACCTTCACGAACCACGCCGACGAGCGCCAGTACCTGAAGGAACATCTCGTCGCCGCCTGCCGTGCGTTCGCGCAGCAAGGATTCGACTACGGCTTCGCAGGCCACTTGACGATCCGCGATCCGGAGCGGCCGCACCTGTACTGGACCAACCCGATGGCGGTGCATTTCTCGCTGGTCAAGGTGTCGAACCTGATCCTGGTGGACCACGATGGCAGGGTCGTCGAAGGCGACTACGCAGTCAATCGCGCCGGCTTCGTGTTGCATGCCGCGGTGCATGACGCGCACCCCGACATCCTCGCGATGTGCCATGCGCACACGGTGTACGGCACGGCCTTCGCATCGCTCGGCAAGAAGCTCGAACCCATCACGCAGGACGCCGCTGCGTTCTTCGAAGACCATGCGGTGATCGGTGATGAGGCGGGCCAGGTCGCTGTCGAGAAGGAGGCTGGCAACAAGGTCGCCAACGCGTTCAAGGGCGTGAAGGCGGCAATCCACCAAAACCACGGGCTGCTGACGGCCAGCCGCCACAGCATCGATGCGGCGGCCTTCTGGTTCATCGCGCTGGAACGTTGCTGCCAGCAGCAACTGCTGGTCGACGCCAGCGGCGTCACGCCACGGCTGGTCACGCCGGAACGCGCGCGCTACAGCCGCGAGCATGTCGGTAGCGAGTTCATCGGCTGGCTGCATTTCCAGACGCTATACGACCAGATCGCGGCAACGCAGCCGGACATGTTCGACTGAGCCGGACCATGAACACGACGACCTTGCCGCGTGCTGCCGCAGCTGCGGCGGGCAGCACCCACATTGGCCTGTTCGTGATCGCGATTTAGGCGAGTTCACAGCGTGTGCAAGACCGGCGAAGAGCGGTGGACAATGGCGTTCCCGTCCAAGGAGCCAGTCATGCACCTCACTTTGCAAACCCTTCTCGGCACTGCGTTACCCCTTGCTCAGGCGCCGATGGCAGGCGTGCAGGGCAGTGCGCTCGCCATCGCAGTCAGCAACGCAGGCGGCCTCGGTTCGCTGCCCTGCGCCATGCTCGGCGCCGACGCGATCCGTAGCGAGATCACCACCATCCTCGCAGGCACCGACAAGCCCTACAACGTCAACTTCTTTTGCCACACGCCGCCGGAGCCCGATGCCGCGCGAGACGCCGCATGGCGCAGCGCCCTGGCGCCTTACTACCGCGAGTTCGACATCGACCCGAAGAGCGTCGGTGCCGGGCCTGGCCGCAACCCGTTCGATGAAGCGGCGGCGGCCGTGCTGGCCGAATTCGAGCCGCCGGTGGTCAGTTTCCACTTTGGCTTGCCGTCGCCCGCGCTGCTCGCAAAAGTCAAGCGTTGGGGTTCGAAGGTGTTGGCCTCGGCGACCACGCTCGACGAGGCGCTGTGGCTCGAAGCGCACGGCGCCGATGCGGTCATCGCGCAAGGCCTTGAGGCGGGTGGCCATCGTGGCCACTTTCTTTCGCACGATCTCACGCGGCAACTCGGTACCTTCGCGCTCTTGCCGCAGTTGGTGCGCGCGCTGAAGGTGCCGGTGATCGCTGCGGGCGGCATCGCCGATGCCGATGGCGTCGCGGCGGCCATGGCGCTGGGTGCCGCGGGAGTTCAGGTCGGCACCGCGTTCCTGTTGTGCCCCGAGGCCACGACGACGAGCCTGCATCGCGCGGCATTGCAAAGCGAGGCCGCGCGGCACACGGCGTTGACCAATGTGTTCACTGGGCGACCGGCACGCGGCATCGTGAACCGCGTGATGAGCGAGCTCGGACCGATCGGCACCGCGCCGCCGGAGTTTCCGATGGCGACCGCCGGTATCGCGCCATTGCGTGCCAAGGCCGAAGCGCAGGGCAGTGGCGACTTTTCCCCGCTATGGTCGGGACAGAACGCGACGGGCTGCAAGCCGCTGCCTGCGCACGACATCGTGCAAAGCCTTGCCAAAGGCTTTGCGCAATCACTCCTTTCCCATTCCTTCGACCCGACGCCTCCATGACCGAACCCTCCTCGACATCACCTCGCTTGCGCCTGCCGCTTTCTTTTCTGGAGCGACCTGCCGCTGCCGATGTGGCCGAGCCATGGCTGCTGCTGCTGATGCACGGCGTCGGCAGCAACGAGGCCGATCTGTTCGGACTTGCGCCGCACATGCCGCCGGCGTTCCACGTCGTCAGCCTGCGTGCGCCGAACGTGTTGTCACCCGATTCATACGCGTGGTTCTCGTTTCATGTCAGCGCGACCGGCCAGCGCACGATCGACGAAGCGCAGGAGCGCGAGAGCCGTTTCCTGGTCGGCGAGATGCTGGTTTCAGCCGCGCAGCAATTGGGCATTCCGCCGGAGCGCGTCGTCGTCGGCGGCTTCAGCCAGGGCGGCATCATGTCGCTGTCGCTGTTGCTCACGCAGCCTGAAAAAGTTCGCGCTGCGATGGTCTGGCACAGCCGTTTGCTGCCCCAGGTCGAAGGCCATTTGGCGCCGCGTGAAGCCTTCGAAGGCAAGGCGTTGTGGGTTAGCCATGGCACCGCGGACAACGTGATTCCGCTGGCTGCTGCAGAGCACACGCGCGCCTTCGTCGGCAACCTGCCGATCGCGTTGTCGGGCGCCGATTTCCCGGGCGGGCACGAGATCAGGCCGGCGGAGTTGCAGCAGGCGACTGCGTGGCTGCAGTCGCTGGCCTGAGCGACCGGCTCAGGCCAGGCAGTTCAATCCAGCCCGTCGAAATCCGCGTCGTCCGGCCCGATGTGCGCGGGCGAGCGCCAGCCGGCATCGCGCATCGACCGCGCCACCTGCTTGTCCACACCCATCAGCACTGCGAAAAGGGCCATGCGCACCGGAATCCCGTTGTCGGTCTGCCTGAAGATCGCCAGCCGCGGATCGTGGTTGAGGTCGATGCTCAAGTCGTTCGCGCCGTCTCGCCCATCGCGCGGCAACGGGTGCATGAGGATGGTGTCGGGCTTGCAGACTGCGTCGACCAGTGCCTTGCGCACCTGAAACTCGGGCGTGTAGCCCTCCATCACTTCACCCTCTGCAAAGCGCTCTTTCTGGACGCGTGTCGCGTAGACCACGTCGGCACCGCGCAGCCCTTGCTCGAGCGATGAAGTCTGCTCGATGACGTGACCGTTCTGTGCCACCAGCTCCACCAGGTAGGCCGGCATCTCCAGCGACGGCGGTGCGATCAGCGTGAACTTGAGGTTGCGATACAGCGACAGCAGCCGGATCAGCGAATGCACCGTGCGGCCGTATTTGAGGTCGCCGACCATCGCGATGTGCGTGCCGTCGACCAGCTTGCCCATGCGCGAGAACTCCCGCTGAATCGTGTAGAGATCGAGTACGGCCTGGCTCGGATGTTCGCCCGGACCATCGCCGGCATTGATGACCGGAATGTTGGTCGCGCGTGCGAACTCCGCCACCGAACCCTGCTCCGGATGTCGGACAACCAGCGCATCGACGTAGCCGCTCATCACGCGGCTGGTGTCGTAGATCGACTCGCCCTTGGCCATTGAAGAGAAGGTAAATCCGGTGGTGTCGCAGACCGTGCCGCCGAGCCGGCAAAAGGCCGCGCCGAAGCTCACCCGCGTGCGCGTACTGGCCTCGAAGAACAGGCTGCCGAGGACGGCCCCTTCCAGGATGCGCGTGACCTTCTGCCGGCGCGCGATCGGCTGCATTACATCGGCGACCTGGAACAAATCCTCCAGACTGCCGCGGTCGAATTGCGCGACCGACAGCAATTGCGGTTTGCCTTCGCCCGCGATGCGTTGCACAAGGGGGCGCTGGTCTGTGCTTGTTGATCCGGCTGCCGCTCCGAGTGCTTCGCGTTGCAGGATTTCCGCCACGAACTTGCCGACCATCTCCGGCATGGCGCGCGACTCGCTCGACTCTGACGGCAGCAGCCAGGTGTCGAGGGCGCGGCGGCGCACGCCGAGCCGTTCGGAGAATGCGTCGCGCGTGAGGTTGAGGCGGCGCATTGCGTCGCGGAGGAGATCTTGTTGCTGGCTCATAGACGAAATATACGCTATGAGCAATGCGAATACGCGGAAAACCTACGCAATGCGTATATCAACAGCGGGGCGAAATGTTCGCGCGACTGACCTGCGAACGGATGCCCTTTGCTACATCTCGTCGATCTGCGTACTGCGCGTTTCGCCCTGCGCTGCCAGCGAGTACCGCTCGCGCGTCTTCACGTAGAAGCTAGCGCCAAAGCGCCCCACCGGGAAGTAGTGCTGCAGCCGCACGCGCCAGGTTTCGGTGTCGATGAGTTCGTCGCGCGCATGCATCCAACGCACCTGGCCGATAAAGATCTGACGGCTTTCGGTTTCGAGCGTTTCCCACAACGTGCACTCGAAAGCGACCGGCGCTTCGGCGATGCGTGGCGGCTTGACGTAGTTGCTCGGCAGCGCAGTGAAGCCGACCACGTCGAGCTCGCTCACATGCGGCGGATGCCGCTCGCCGCAGCGGTGCATCTGTTCGGCAGTGTCTTCGTCTGCCAGGTGCACCACGAACTCGCGCTCGCGCACGATGTTGGCTGCGGTGTCCTTGAGCGCGCCGTCTTGCAGCCGGTTGACGCTGATCATCACGATCGGCGGCTCTTCGCCCATCATGTTGAACATGCTGAAGGGGGCCGCGTTGACCACGCCGTCGGCGCCGAGCGTAGTCACCAGCGCGATCGGCCGCGGCACGATCAAGCTCGCCATGAGCTTGTAGCGCTGGTGCTCGGTGAGCTTGGAGAAGTCGATGTCCATCCGGGTTCCCTGGTGTTCACATGAGGTTACGGACCGTCATGCTGGTGGGTCTTTAATGGGGCGCATGCCAGAACGCGATCCACAAGAGTATTCCAGAGACCCAGCAGAATTCAGGCCAACGCGCGAGTCGCCGACGTTGCGCATCGTCATCGTGCTGCTCGTCCTTGCCGCCGCTGCAGCAGCAGGGTGGTGGTACTGGTCGCAACAGCGGCAAACGACACCGCCCGCACCGACTGCGATGGCGCCACAGCCGGACATTCAAGCGACACCTGCGGCACCGCCTGCTGCGCCCGCTGCCACAGGCCCGCAAAACCCGTTCGACGCCCTTGCGCAGCCGGACGCGGCGCTGCCTTCTCTGGCCGATTCGAATGCGGCAGTGACCAAGGCGCTGACCGATTTGCTGAGCGCCAAGTCGGTGGCATCGTTCCTGCAGATCGATGACTTCGTGCGCCGCTTCGTTGCGACCGTCGACAACCTGCCGCGTGCGCAAGCGCCTTCGCGCATGTGGCCAACGCAACCCACGCCGCAGCGCTTCGAAGTGACGGGCACAGACGAGACGCTGACCCTCGATCCGGCCAATGCCGGGCGCTACACCGCCTTCATCGCGTTCACGGATTCGATCGACAGCGCAAAGGCCGTCGCGGTCTATGCGCGCCTGTACCCGCTGTTTCAGCAGGCCTATGAAGAGCTGGGTTATCCGGGCAAGTACTTCAATGACCGGCTGGTCGCGGTTATCGACCATTTGCTGGCGGCCCCCGAGCCGCAGGGTCCATTGCAGCTCAAGCTGACCGAGGTGAAAGGCACCGTGCCGTCGTCACGGCCGTGGACCCGCTACGAGTTCGCCGACCCGCAGCTCGAGGCGTTGTCGAGCGGGCAGAAGCTGCTGGTGCGAATGGGGCCGGACAACGAGCGGCGGATGAAGTCAAAGCTGCGGGCGTTGCGTGGGCAGGTGGCTACGGGGGAAATGGCGAAGCGTTAGCAAGAGCCGGACGTGCTGTCACTCAACGCCGCTGAATATCCGCCCCGCCGAGGTACACCCGGTTAAACACTGGCGAGATCACCAACTCGTTGATGCACACGTGCGGCGGCATCTCGGCGATGAAGCGAATGGTCTTGCCCATGTCGTCTTCTTGCAGCATGCGCGCCTTGTCTTCTTCGCTCGGCTCGACCGGGCGCTGCTTGAGGATCGGCGTTGATACCTCTCCAGGACACAGCGCGGTGGCGCGCAGACCATTCACGCATTCTTCGATGTTGAACGAATGCGTGAGCGCCATCAAGCCCGCCTTGCTCGCGATGTAGGCCGGCCCGGTGAGGTAGCTGAAGTGCCAGCCCGCGAACGACGCGACGTTGATGATGGTGCCGCGGCGGCGCGCCTGCATGCCCTTCAGCACGGCCAGCGTGCAAAACGTGGCGCCGTTGAGGTTGATCGCCATGACCTGCTCGAAGGTGGCCGCGTCGGTCTCTTTCCAGAAGCGCTTCGGAAAGTTGACACCGGCGCTGTTGACCAGGATGTCGACGCCACCGTGCTGCGCCTGGATGGCGGTTGCGACGCGCTCGACGGAGGCGCGATCGGACACGTCCAGCGGCAGGGCCGTGATGCTGCCCGATGGCGCGCCGCGGTCTGCTGCCTGCTTGACTGCCCCGGCGAGTTTGGCTGCGTCGCGCCCCGAGATGACGACGCGGCAACCCGCTTGCGCGAGCGCGACGGCGCCGGCCAGCCCAATGCCGCTGCCACCACCGGTCACCCAGGCGATCTGGCCTTCGAGCAAGCCGGAAAATGTTTCGGTGTCTTTCATGTCTTGTCCTCCACAGTTGTCTCGTACATTTCCACCGGCACGCAACTGCAAAACAGATTGCGGTCCCCATAAACGTTGTCCACCCGCCCGATCGGCGGCCAGTATTTGGCTTGCCGTAATGCGGCCAGCGGAAACGCCCCCAGCTCGCGCGAATACGGGTGCGGCCACTCGGCGCCGAGCAGGCTGGCTGCGGTGTGAGGCGCGTGCTTGAGCGGGTTGTCGTCCTGCGGCCAGACGCCTTCTTCGATGCGCCGGATCTCGCCACGGATGGCGATCATGGCGTCGACGAAGCGATCGAGTTCGGCCAGCGGCTCGCTTTCGGTCGGCTCGACCATCAGCGTGCCCGGCACCGGGAAGCTCAGCGTCGGCGCATGAAAGCCGTAGTCGATGAGCCGTTTGGCGACGTCTTCGGCGGTGACGCCGCTGGTCTCTTTCAGCGGGCGCAGATCGAGAATGCACTCGTGCGCGACATGCCCGCGACCTTCGGCGTTCTGACTGGCGTAAAGCGTGGGGTAATGGTTTTTCAGCCGTGCGCTGATGTAGTTGGCCGACAGGATGGCCGTCTCGGTTGCGGCCTGCAAGCCTTCAGCGCCCATCATGCGGCAGTACATCCAGCTGATCGGCAGCACCGCGGCGTTGCCGAGTGGCGCGGCCGATACCGCACCGACGCCATGCGATGCGATACCGGCCGTCGTATGTCCCGGTAAGAAGGGCACGAGGTCTGCGACCACGCACACCGGCCCGACACCCGGCCCGCCGCCGCCGTGCGGAATGCAGAAGGTCTTGTGCAAATTGAGGTGGCTCACATCGCCGCCGAACTCGCCCGGCGCGGCCACACCGACCAGCGCGTTCATGTTGGCGCCGTCGACATACACGCGACCCCCGTGCGCGTGCACCAGCGCGCACAGTTCCTTCACGCCAGCTTCGAACACGCCGTGCGTGCTCGGGTAGGTGATCATCACCGCGGCCAGTTCGGCGCTGTGTTTTTCGCAGGCGCGCCTCAGGTCGTCGAGGTCTACATTGCCTTGCGCATCGCAGGCCGTCACGATCACCTGCATGCCGGCCATCTGTGCGCTGGCTGGGTTGGTGCCGTGGGCCGACGACGGAATGAGGCAAATGTTGCGCCGCTCTTCGCCGTGCGATGCGTGGAACGCCTTGATCGCCAGCAAGCCGGCGTACTCGCCTTGCGAGCCCGCGTTCGGCTGCAGGCTGATGCCGGCATAGCCGGTCGCTTCGCACAGCCAGTCGCGCAGTTGCTGGTCGAGCTCGGCATAGCCCCGGAGCTGATCAGCCGGTGCGAACGGATGAATGTTCGCGAACTCGGGCCAGGTGATCGGGATCATCTCGCTCGTCGCGTTGAGCTTCATGGTGCAACTGCCGAGCGGAATCATGGTGCGGTCGAGCGCCAGATCCTTGTCGGAGAGGCTGCGGATGTAGCGCAGCATCGCCGTCTCGCTCTTGTGGGTGTTGAACACCGGGTGCGTCATGAAAGCGCTGGTGCGGCGCAGCGCTTCAGGGATGCGCGGCGTCACCTTTTCAGCCAGTACCGCGAAGCGCGGCATCGGCGTGCCGGCCGGCACGAACAGCGCCCACAGCATTTCGATGTCGGTGCGCGTCGTCGTCTCGTCGAGCGAAATGCCCAGGTGCTGTTGCAGCCGATGGCGCAGGTTGACGTTGGCCGCATGTGCGCGCTCGAGGATGTGCGTGGTGTCGTCGCCGCTCTTCACCGTGAGTGAATCGAACGCCGTCGTGTTGACCAGTTCGCGCCCCATCTGCTCGAGTCCTTGCGCCAGCACCGCGGTGAGTGCGGCGACGCGTTGCGCGATGCGCGTGAGCCCGGCCGGGCCGTGATAGACCGCGTACATGCTGGCGATGACGGCCGGCAGCACTTGCGCCGTGCAGATGTTCGACGTCGCCTTCTCGCGGCGGATGTGCTGCTCGCGCGTTTGCAGAGAGAGCCGGTAGGCAGTCTGACCATGCGCATCGATGCTCACGCCGACCAGACGGCCCGGCAGCGAGCGCTTGAACGAATCCCGACATGCCAGGTAAGCAGCGTGCGGGCCGCCGTTGCACATCGGCATGCCGAAGCGTTGCGTGGTGCCGCAGACGATGTCGGCGTCCCACTCGCCGGGAGGCGCCAGCAACGTGAGCGCCAGCAGGTCGGCTGCGACGCAGAAGGCTGCGCCCTTGGCATGCGCGAGGCCGGCCAGCGGACGCAGGTCGTGCACTTGCCCTGTCGTTCCTGGGTATTGCGCCAGCGCCCCGAAGAAATCACCGCTGGTCATCATGTGCGGCAGCGTGTCGGAAGCGGTGCTGACCTTGATCTCGATGCCCAGCGGCGCGGCGCGCGTGCGCAGCACTTCGATGGTTTGCGGATGGCAGTCGCCCGCCACCAGAAACACGTCGCTCTTGCTCTTGACGCTGCGCTTGGCCAGCGTCATCGCTTCGGCCGCGGCGGTGGCTTCGTCCAGCATCGACGCATTGGCGATCGCCATGCCGGTGAGGTCGCACACCATCGTCTGGAAGTTGAGCAAGGCCTCCATGCGACCCTGCGAAATCTCGGCCTGGTAGGGCGTGTAGGCCGTGTACCAGGCGGGGTTTTCGAGGATGTTGCGCAGGATCACGCCGGGTGTGTAGGTGCCGTAGTAGCCCTGCCCGATGAAGTTGCGCGCGACCTTGTTCTTCGCCGCGATCGCCTTGAGTTCGGCCAATGCGCCGGCTTCGCTGATCGGCGGCGGAAGATCCATCGGCTTGCTTCGACGGATCGATGGCGGCACGATGCCGTCGATCAGTTCCTTGCGCGTGGCCGAGCCGATGACGGGCAGCATGCGCGCCTCGTCGGCCGCTTCGATGCCGATGTGGCGCGCGATGAATTCATCTGCGTTTTCGAGTTCACGAAACGAAGGCAGGGAAGGCAAGGAGGGCAGTGCAGACATCGGCATGGTGCGTGATCAGGCTTCGCTGGAAAACTTGTCGTAGGTGGGTGCGTCCATCAGCGCATCGAGCTGCAGCGCATCGGCGAGCTTCACCCTGAAGAACCAGCCGGCGCCGAGCGGGTCGCTGTTGGCCAGCGATGGGTCGGCGCGCAAAGCCTCGTTCACTTCAGTGACCTCGCCCGACAGCGGCATGAAGACGTCGGCCGCGGCCTTGACCGACTCGACCACGCCGGCGACTTCGCCCTGCGCAAAGGTCTTGCCGACTTCAGGCAGGTCGACGAAGACGACATCGCCCAGTGCGTCCTGCGCGTGGACCGTGATGCCGACGGTGACCGAAGCGCCTGCCTCGGCGGCATCGACCCACTCGTGGTCTTTGGTGTATTTGACTGTCATCTGAAAACTCCTTGGGAAAAAAATTCAGCCTCTGAAATAGTGCGTCGGAACGAAAGGCAGCGTGGTCACTTCCATCGGGACCGGCTTGCCGCGCACGATCGCCTGAATGCGCGTACCGGGCTCGGCATAAGCCAACGCGACATAAGCCATCGCGATCGGCCGTTCGGCGGTCGGGCCAGGCAGGCCGCTGGTGACCTGGCCGATGGCCAGTCCGCCCTCGAACGATTCGAGCAGCGTGCCGTCGCGCACCGGGATGCGCTCCAGCGCGACCAGGCCGACGCGCTTGCGCTTGAGCGTCGCGTGATCGGTATGACCTGCGCCGCCGGTCGAGGCAGTGAGCTGTGCCAACACCTTGTCTGCGCCCGGAAAACCGCCTTCGCGCGTACCTCCGGCGCGTCGCACTTTCTGGATCGCCCAGTTGAGCGCGGCTTCGACGGGCGTCGTCGTGCTGTCGATGTCGCTGCCGTACAGGCACAGCCCGGCTTCGAGCCGCAGCGAGTTGCGCGCGCCCAGGCCGATGGGTTGGACTTCGGGTTGTGCCAGCAGCAGTCGCGCAAGCGCTTCGGCATCGCGCGCGGCCATCGAGATCTCGAAACCGTCTTCGCCGGTGTAGCCACTGCGCGTGACGAAGACCGGGATCTTTGGACCGTCGCCGTGGTTGATCAACACCGCACCGCCGGTCATGAAAACGAACTTTTCGATGCCTGGACACAGGCGCGCCATCGTGGCCGCAGCCTGCGGCCCCTGCAACGCGAGCAAAGCATGGTCGGGCAACGGCTGGACCTCGCATCGGCTGCCGATCTTGCGCTGGATGTGCGCCAGGTCGGCCACCTTGCAGGCGCCGTTCACGATGACGAAGATCGAGTCCTGTCCTTCGTTGAAGAACATCAGGTCGTCGAGGATGCCGCCTTCGTCGTTCAGCAGCAGGCCGTAGCGCTGCTTGCCCGGCGCGAGGCCGATGACGTCGACCGGCATCAGCGTTTCAAAAGCTGCCGCCGCATCGGGCCCGACCAGCCGCAGCTGGCCCATGTGTGAGATGTCGAACAGGCCCGCGGCGTTGCGCGTGTGCTTGTGTTCGGCGATCAGGCCAGCCGGGTATTGCACCGGCATCGAGTAGCCGGCGAACGGCACCATGCGGGCGCCGAGTTCGACGTGCAGGTCGTGGAGCGGGGTTTTCTGCAGCGCGTCGGCCATGGCGATTTCCAGCAACAAAAAGGGGCGGTCGAATGCCATGACGCAAGCCATGGGCCACCCCTGCTGTCCGCTTTACCTGAGAGATTCACCCCACGATCGGGGTTTGCTCCTTCGGTGGACCGGTGCATGTCGACATCTCAATCGAGTCGACGCGGGCCGGTCTCTCTCCAGCAAGGAAACGCCCGATTTCGCGGGCGCTGTGTCAGTCCTTTTGCCTGAGCGTTTGGAGGGTTCCTGCGCCTTCGGCGGTCCCGTCGTGCGGGGCGCTCTCCTGACCCGGGCCAGTGTAGTGGATGAACCGGCGGCAGATGTTTCTTTGTGCTCAGGGCCCGCCACCCGGGTTGGGTATGCCAGCAAGCGCACCCGTGACTGCACCACTCCATATGGCCGGACAAAACGCATTGGCCGTACCGACCTTGTCGCCCAGTGCATCCAGGCCGCTGCCCAGCAACTGGTTCGCCCACTCGGTGCTGTTGTTGCGCACGAAGGCAAACACATTGGTCATCGCATCGCCCGGTGCTTCCAGCACGTTGTTACCCAGATTGTTGTTCCACTGCGGATCCCATTGCAGATCGATGCTGCGATCGCTTTTAGGGCCGAAGGCATAGAACGGATGCCAGTAGATCGGCGACTCCATGCCGACGACGCCTTCGGCAGTCAGCGGAATCTTGCCTTGGTCGAGGTAGAACGCGTCCAGCTGAGTGAGCCGGAAGTCGCCTGCGGGTGCGGTGGCGCCATCGGGTGACAGCACCTTGAAGTAAGCCTCGGCGACGAACTGGTAGCCCTGCAACGCTTTCACGATCAGGCGATTCGCAATAGGGATACCGAGCCGATAACCGTAGTGCACGCGCAAGTGCAGCACGCTCGCTTCGCCCAGCGTCTCGTTCGAAATAGCGCCACGCAGTTCGCCGTCGGGCGGCGTCGGGTCGTTGATGCCGGCGCCGGTCGACAGCGCCTTCGCCTTGTAGTCGTAGGGCAAGGGCTTTCGGTAGCGCATCGTGTCGTTCGGGATCTGCACCACCCAGCGGTTCTCGCCGAAGTTCTCGACGAACGACCAGTCGATAAAGGCATGTTGCGTCGGGTTCAGGTACTCGATGCAAGCCGATTCGATCAGGTCCTTGTTGGTGTCGACCCAGCCTTTGACGAGACCGCCAGGGCTGGCTTCGCGCACATTGAGCGGCATCATTCCCTTGACCAGTCCTTGCCAGACGCTGCCGCGCGTCAGTACGTTGGTGGTGGTCTCCAGTGCCGCGCTGTTCACCGCGCCCCAGCCCGTCGCATTGGGCATGCGCATGATGAAGGGCAGTGGCATGCCGTTGTTGAGCGAGCCGGCCCGCGCGGCCTCGTGCGCTGCGTATTCCAGCGTCAGCCGCGTTCGGTAGATCAGGCCGAACTGCACGAGGCACATCACGAACAGGATGAGCACGGGCAGTGCGATCAGCGTCTCGGTCATCGAGATGCCGTGCTGGCGGCTTCGGCCGCTGGGCCGGTGGGCGGGTCGCGCGGTCATGCGGGTTCCTTTTCGGTTTGCCATCCGTGCAAGCTCGTACCGACGAAGAGTCCGAGTGCGCGCGCCTGGCCTGCCGCCAGTTCGAGCACGCTCGCAGCCTTCCGACACATCGCCATGCGCATCGGTGCGAGGCGCTCCGCGATGCGCACGATGCGGCCGGTGCGATCGACGAAGACGACGTCGATGTCATGCCGCATGCCGACGGTGTGGACCGAACTACAGCGCGTGATGAAGAGGCCCTCGCTGCCCTGCAACTCCGGCCGGCCGAGTAACCCGCGCGTGCGGTCCCAGCCGCTTTCGGCAATGCGCACCGGGCCGATCGGCTGCGCCGTCGACGTGGCAAAAAGGTGAACGGCACGCATGGATTCAGTTCGTCCGCGTCGACGCAAGGAACTCCATCACCAGCGGAAAAAAGATGATGATGAAAGTCACCGGAAAAATGAAGATGACCAGCGGCCCGATCATCTTCACCGGCGCTTCCATGGCCAGCTTCTCGGCATGCTGAAAACGCTCGGTGCGGCGCTGGTCCGAAATGGCCGAGAGCGTGTCGGCCAGGCTGGCGCCAAGCGATTCGGCCTGCGTCAGATTCGACACCAGGCTCTTGATGTGCCGGTTGTCGAGCCGGTCGGCCAGCGCATTGAGGGCGTCCATGCGGCTCGCGCCGGTGCGCATCTCGCGCATCATCCGGTCGAACTCTTCGCCCAACGCACCCTTCGGGCCTTTCTGCACGGCCTGCGCAATGGCGCCTGTGAGGCTCAGCCCGGCCTGGCAGCACAGCGTGATCATGTCGAGGTAGCCCGGGAGGGTGCGCAGGATGTCCTTGTCGCGGCGCTTGCGCCGGTCGCGCATCCACATGACCGGATAGAACCAGCCCAGCACGCAGCCCAGCAGCATGATCCACACCTTGGTGCCTGCCACCGCGTTGAGCATGCCCGCGGTCCACAGGCCGAGCCCGCCGACAATCAGCATCGAGACGATCTGCACCGCGATGAACTCTTCGGCGCGCAGCACGAACTCCAGCCCGGCCAGTTGCAGCTGGCGCTTGCGCTTGACCAGCATCGACGTCGGCATGATTTCCGATACGTGGAACTGCAGGATGTTGATGGCCGGCCACACCACGCGCAACGCGATCGGCAGCGGGTCCATGTGGGTGCGCTCCGAAGGCCGGGCCTTGCGGATGAGCGCGATGACGTACAGCAGCAGCACCACGCCCGTGGTCGCGCACAGGAAGATGATGAGAAGCAGGATGAGCTGGCGCATCGTGTGTCCTGCTGTCAGATATCGATCGCGACGATCTTGCGGATCATTGCGTAGCCCAGCGACAGCATCACTGCGACAACGCCCAGCACGGCCCAGCCGACGGTGGTGGTGAAGAGCAGCTTCATGCTCGGCTGCATCAGGTAGAGCACACCCATCAGGAACAGCGGAAACAGCGTCATCACGATGCCCTGGATGCGACCCTGTGCGGTCAGCGCCTTGATGCGGCCTTCGAGGATGGCCTTGCGGCGCAATGTCTCGGCCAGCACCTGCAGCGGCTCCGACAGATTGCCGCCGACTTCCTTGGACACGCGCAGCGCGACCACGACCAGCACGAAGTCCTGGATATCGAGCCGCTGCGCCATTTTCTGGATCGCATCGTCGAAGCTGACACCCAGCCGTTGCTCCTTCAAAACCAGCCCGAACTCCTGCCCCAGCGGGCCTTGCTGGTCGCGCACCAGCACCTGAATGGCCACCGACAAGGCGCTGCCTGCGCGCAATGCGCTGGCGATGAAGAGCAGCGCATCGGGAAGCTCCGATTCGATCAGCTGGCGACGCTTCTTGCGTTGCCATGCGAACCAGCGCGCCGGCAGAAGATAGATCAGCACCGCCAGCACCAGCCCGCCGACCAGCCGCCCCGACAGCAGCCAGCCGACCGCAGCGCCGGCGATGACCATCGCCATGTGACCCGACGCGAAAGCCATCGCGTGCTGTGCCTGGAACTCCGACAGGTTCAGGGTGCGGCGACCGCTGCTCTGCAGCTTCTGCATGACCCTTGCCGTGAAGACCGACGAGCGCTGCAGCACGAGGTATCCCACCAGGCAGAAAAAGCCCATGCCGCACAGCACGGCGCCCGTCAATGCGATCGTATTGGGGCTCATGCCGTTGCCTCGCCGAACATGTAGTTCATGTCGAGCTTCACGCCGTGCTCCTGCAGCCGCGTGAAGAACTCCGGCACCGGCCCCGCGGCGCCAAAATTGCCGACCGTCCTGAAGTCCGCATCGACGCCGGTCTTGCGGAACACGTAGATGTCCTGCATCTGGATCACGCCTTCCGAAAAGCCGGTGATCTCGGTGATCTGCGTCACCTTGCGGCTGCCGCACGGAAAGCGGGTGAGCTGCACGATGAGGTCGACAGCCGAAGCGATCTGTTCGCGGATGGCCGAGACCGGGATGTTCATGCCGGCCATCGTCACCAGCACTTCGAGCCGCGAGACGGCATCGCGCGGCGAGTTCGAATGCAGCGTGGTGAGCGAGCCGTCATGACCGGTGTTCATGGCTTGCAGCATGTCGAGCGCCTCACCGCCACGGCACTCGCCGACCACGATGCGGTCGGGCCGCATGCGCAGCGAGTTGCGCACCAGGTCGCGAATCGCGATGGCGCCCTTGCCTTCGATATTGGCGGGACGCGATTCGAGCGACACCAGGTTGGGCTGCCCCAGCGAAAGCTCGGCGGCGTCTTCGATCGTCACGATGCGCTCGTCGGGAGGGATGAAGTTAGACACCATGTTCAAGAGCGTCGTCTTGCCGGTGCCGGTGCCGCCGGAGACGATGATGTTGAGCTTTTCCTGCACGGCGATGCGCATGAACTGCACCATCTGCGGCGTGATCGAACCCATCTGGATCATGCCCTCGTGACCCATCCGGTTCTTGGGAAATTTGCGGATCGTGATGCTCGGGCCGCGCAGGGCCAGTGGCGGAATGATGGCGTTCACCCGCGAGCCGTCTTTCAGCCGCGCGTCGACCATCGGCGAGCTCTCGTCGATGCGCCGGCCCAGCGGCGTCACGATGCGTTCGATGGCGCCCAGCACCGCGATGTTGCTGGTGAAGGCGACGTTGGTGCGCTCCAGGCGACCGGCACGCTCGATCCAGATTTCGTCGAAGCGGTTGACCATCACCTCGGTGATGGTGTCGTCCTTCAGCAGCACTTCGAGCGGGCCGAGGCCGATGGCTTCGTCGAGCAGTTGCTGGCTCAGCAGGTTGCGGTCGAGTTCGGGTGGCAGGTCGCGCGTATCGCGAATGATCTCGGCGATGAGCGCGCGGATATTCGAGCGCAGCTCTTCGTCCTTCATCTGCGCCGTGTCGATGCGGCGGTTTTCCAACTGCTGCAGCAAGGTGCGATGCAGCGATCGACGCCAGCGCAGCAACGGATCTTCGAGCAGCGGCACGGCGGTGCGCACTGGCGCGTCCGAGTCGTTGGGCAGCTCCGCGCCGGCGGGCTGCAGAGAGGCGTCGAGCAAGACCACCAGCGTGTGGCCGCCGATGATGATTTCTTCACCGCCGGCCATCGGCCCGTAGCGCGTTACGCGGTTGCCGTCGACCCAGGTCCCGAACAGGCTCCCCAGGTCCTGCAGGAACACTTCTTCATCGTTCACGACGAACTGCGCGTGCTGGCGCGCCACGTTCCAGCCGGGCAGCACGATGGCACTTGCGCTGTCCTTGCCGATCTGCAGTTCGGGCACGTCCAGCGCGATCTCGCGCACGGGCTGCTGGGGCGAATTGACCAGGACCTTGTGCATCGCCGCGGGCCTCAGGGCGCCTCTTGCTGGCTGGGCGCCAGGGGCGGTGCGCCGTCCGGCGTTGCACGGCGCGCGGCACCGTCGCCGGTGGCTGGCTTCGACTGGTCTTCCACCAGGTTGCCGAAGCCGCGGTTGACCTGGTCCTCGATGCGGTTCGCGCGCTCGATGCGCGGCGCGCTGTAGGCTGGGTCGACCACGCGCGGCGTGATGAAGACGACCACTTCCTGCTCTGTGTCGGTGTCGGTGTCGGCACGAAAGGCGCGCCCGATGATCGGTGCGCGGCGCAGGCCCGGCAGGCCGTCGCTGGCGCGCGACGACTCGCGCTTGATCAGGCCGGACAGCACGATGGTCTCCCCGTCGCGCACGTTGAACTCGGTGTCGGTGCGGCGGATCAGCAGGCCCGGTATGCCCTGCACCGCGACGCTGCGGTCGATGCTGCTCACCTCCGTCAGGATGCTGCCCGACACGTTGCCGGCACCGTCGGCAATGGGCTTGATGTTGAGTCGCACGCCATACGGCTTGAACTCGACCGAGCCCGCACCCTGCGTGCTCAGGGCGGGCAGCGGAAACTCGCCACCGGCCAGGAACTTGGCCTCGCCGCCACTGCGGGTCGACAGGTTGGGCGTGGCCAGCAGGAACGCATTGCCGCGCTGCACCAGCAGGTTGATTTGCGAGCCCAAGGTCGCGGCCACGCCGAAGTAGCTTTGCGGCGTGCGCTGGTTGCGGCTGAGCAGCGCGGCGCCGGCAGGCGTCGCATCCGTGAAGGTGGTGTCGGCTGGCAGCACGCGATAGGAGCCGCTCGATGCGATGTCCGAGAACAATCCCAGGCTGAAGCCACCGTTGGTCGTGCCTTGCCAGCGCACGCCCAGATCGTCCAGCGCGGTCTTGTTGAACTCGACGATGCGCACCTGGATGTCGACCATGCGATCGACGCGAATGCGATCGGCCGTTGCGAGCGACACCACGGCCGGGCTGTAGAGCTGCGCCACGGTGCCCAGTCGCTCGACCGCGCCGGGGTCGAGGTTGCTGCCGTCCATGACGATGCGCTCGCCAATGCGGCGGATGTTCACGCCCGTCATTCCCTTGGTGATCTCACGCAACTCGGCCTCGATGCGCTCGAGGTCGATGATGTTGACGCGCACCTTGACCTTGCGCACGCGGCCCGCCTTGTCCCACACATGCAGCGTGCTGTCGCCCGCGTCCTGCGCGGTGATGAGCATGTTGTTGCCATCCAGCACACGCGCTTCGAGCACCTTGCCGCTGCCGATGGCGACACGTGCCACGTTCGGCATGCGCACCAGCGCCATCTGGCCGACATACAGGGTGAGATTGGCCGGCAGGTCCTGCATGACCGTGGCGCGGCTGGCGAGTTGATCGAGTTCGGCGGCGCTGATGGTCGGGCCCGTGGTCGGGCTATTGGTCGTACTGGTGGAGGGGGCGGCAGCGCCCGCTGCAGGTGCAACGACAGGCGCAAGAGGGCGGATACCGGGGGAGCGTTCGATCGGCGCGGACATCGACGGCGATGCTGGCGACGACGTGGACCCGGACGACATCGCAGCCGGTGCGACCGTCCCCGGTGGCAAGGTAGCGGGGCGTTGCTGGGCCAGCGCGGGACCCTGCGCCAGCAGGCACCAGGTCGCGGTTGCAGCGGCAGTCGCAGCCAGGCTGCTTCGGCGGACGATCGAACGTTTGCAGTAGGTCAAAGGCAGGGCGCTCTCGGGCGTCGTGGATAAGAAATCGGAAGCACCGAGGTCGATGTTCGACAGCACGGCGGAAAGGGGTCGGGGTCGATGCGGCTTCACCGTGGCGGCGCGGCTGCAGGCTCTGACGGCGCGGGTGCCGCGTTGGCTGCTGCAGCCGCTGCGATCGCTTGTTGCAGCCCCTGGCCCAGCCCCGATCCACCGGCGCCGCTGCGCCCGTTCGAGCCGCCGACGATGTATTCCACTCCCGGCGGCGCTGTTGCGTGAACGGCGGCGGAGGGACGCATGCGGTACGGCCGAAAGCCGTCGACGATGGCATCGAGGTCCATCGCATCGACGCCGGTTCGCATGGTCTGGCGGTCTTCGGGATTGCGCAGCGCGGCCACGATCTTGCCCATGCGCTGCGCGAGGATCAGCTTCTGCGCATCGGCGGGCGCGATGGCCACGGTGACCGTGGAATAGCGCTGCTGCGCATACGGATCGGCCTCGGCCGACACCTCGGAGCGTTTGCGCATCGAAGCGAATTGTTCCGACGTGATCTGGCCGGTGGCGCGCACCTCGACGTCCTGCAGCAGCGGCACCACCACGGCCTGCGTGCCTTCCTTCTGCTTTTCGACCACGTACATGAAATCGATGCGGTCGCCGGCGCGCAGCATGCCGGAGATCGAGCTGATCTCGTCCACCGGAATGGTGATCGCGCGCACGCCGCGCTCGATCTCTTCGGCGAACACCTTGCGCGGCGCCGCGAAGAACGAGGCGAGCAATGGTTTGCCGGCAGCCACCGGCACTGTCAACTGGCGTCCGGCGAACTGCACGAAGGTCTCGGGCGTGAGCGCGTCGTTGTGCACGTACTCGGTCGGCACCGATCGCTTGGCGACCATGGTCGGCAGCACAACCATGCCGTCGCCGAGCGCCTGGCGCGCCACCACCACGTCGCGTCGCTGGCTGTTGGCGTCCTGTTCGAGGCTGGCGGCAATCTCGCGCTCGCTGGCGCGCAGGTAGTACCAGCCGAGGCCGGCCGCCAGGAGCCCGAGGATCAGTGCGCCGATGAGCGGAGACAACCGCCGAAGGTTCTGCTTGACTTTGAGGAGGCCGGGAGAAGGTTTCATCGATGTCTGTGTAGAGGCGGTAGGGGAGGTCTGCAGGCGGCTAGAGCGGATAGGAAAGGGTGTACGAATAAGTCGACCAGGCATCCTGGAAAGCCTTGATCAGCAGGCCGACGACCGAGCGGTCGTAGCCCGGCACGGTGGCGAAGAGCGCCACGGCCAGGATGCCGGCGACGATGACGTACTCGGTCATCACCTGGCCGCGTTGACGTCGCCTCATTCGGATCGCTTCATTCGGGCGTCGTCTGGCTGGCGACGACGAAGCAGCTGCCTTCTTGTCGCGCGATGGTCACGACCATTTCCTCGGTGCCTCGACGGAACACCAGCGCAGAGCGCGTGCCGGCCTCCACGGTGCGGTCTTGCAGCAGCGCCCAACCCAGCAGCACCATGCGCTCGCGCAGATACAGCGCATTGGTCTCGACGCTCATCCCGTTGGTCAGCATGATGGTGCGGTTGCGTTGTCCGGGATCGAACGAGAGCGTGTCCGACACCACCTGAGAGCCGGGCGGCCGCGGGAAGCCCTTGCCGATGCGCTCGGTGCGCTCCTGCTCGCTCGGGCCGCCTTCTTCGTACAGCGCGGCGCTCGCCAGCCGGCCGAGTGTCTTGCCCGGCGTACCGCGCAACTGAACCGTCACCTGATAGATGCCCATGCGCGCCCCGAGCACGCGCACCTCGCCGACCTGGCTCGCGGCGTAGCCGACCTTGTCCTTGAACCACGCCTCGTACCAGCGCACGACCTCGGCCACCGAAGCATCGGTTTCAAAGCCGCGAATCTGCATCGGCACCGTGTTCTGCTCGATGTACTGCGCGATCCAGTAGCTCCTGGCATCGGGCGGTGGCGGCACCAGCGGCCAGTCGCGTTGCGGTGCAGCGGCCCAGCTCGCAGTCGCTGCGAGCCACAGCGCCACGGCGCCGATGAAGGCGGCGACGCGGACGCGTTGCGAAGCGTGCTGCAGAGCGAACGGCGGTACGGCGTTCACGGCAGCGTGTTGACCACGGGTGTCGGCGGAAACGCGCGGTAGTAGCGGAACTTGTCCTTGGGGCTGCCGCCATCGGCATCGGCACCGCCGCCCGTCTCGGTGGTCGCCTGCGGCGTGATGCGCTCGAAGCGGTCGAGAGGCGTCTTCTCGATCGCATCGCCCGGCGTCAGGCCGAAGGTGAGGTTCGCATTCTTGAAGCCGGGATAGACCTGGCTGATCGCGTATGCGGACTGATGCAGTCCGCCGCGCAGTTGTTGATAGAACACGCTGTCGGTCAGCTTGAGCGGCACCAGGCCCTGGATCTTCTTTTCCTCGCGGTTGGTGCCGCCGGCGTTCCACGCTTCGGTCAGCATCGTGACCTGCTCGGTCATCTCGATTTGCGGCATGAGCGTGAACGACGCATTGGTCTGCGTCACGTCGACCTGGTTGCGCAGGTAGCCGCCGCTCACGAAAGTAAATTTGCCGAGCGACTGCGTGATGATGTTGTTGCCCAGCGCGTTTTGCGCCACCCGGATGGTGTCCCACAGCGTGTCGCTGGCGTTGAGCAGCGAGGGCAGGGTGGCCGCACTCGTGGTGGCCACTACGCGCGTGGTGCGCGCATCGATGGCCGGCAGCGTCGGCTCGAACTCCGCGATGTCCGCCGCATGAATGGTGGCGCCCGCGGTCGCGCGATCTCTGAAGATATGACGGCGCAGGTCGCGGGTCACCTCGTCGTCGGATTTCTTGATGGCACCCGACGCACCCTTGGCCTCGGCCGCGTCGATCGCGTTGGTGCCCGGCATCCAAACCGTGCGTTGCCATGCCAGGAGCTTGGCGGCGGCCACGGTCTGCTGGCGCTTGGTGCCGTATTCGGCAATGGCCGGGATCGCTGCGAGCGCGATGGCGGCAAAGCTGATCACGAGCAGGGTTTCGGTCATCGCATGCCCCTGCATGCGTGCGGTGCGGTGTGGGGGCACGGGTGCGGTCTTCATCAGTCGCCGCTGTCTGGTTCGGCCACGGCACCGATCGCCGCGCCACCCATGGCGATGGCCCGTGCCCACAACGATGGCTCGACGTTGTGCACGTGCCAGTACGGGCTGAAGAGGCTCCGGTGCTCGATGTAGCCGCCAGCAAAACCCACGTTGAATTTTCCGATTTGCGGTGGATCGTCGGCAGAAAAGTCGCGCCGGGCCCAACGGTCTTGCGGCCGCCGAAAGTACACCTGCGAGGTCGACACCGCCTTGATGTGGTCGCCACCGAAGTTGTCCTTGAGCCCCGCACGAGAACCCTCGGTCGTATCGCCGAAGCCGGCCACCTCCCCGGTGCGGATGCGCTCGGCGCCCTTTTGCACGACCAGCGTGAGGGCCGGGCCCTTGTCGGTGTTCTTGCCCCACTTCAGAGGGTTCTTGCCCTTGAAGCCGTTCTCGCCCAACCAGTTGTCGGACTCGTGGGCGACCATCGGCTCGTGCGCCTTGACGTCGATGAAGCGTGGCATCGACCAGTCCTGCGTGAGGTTGGTGCCGATGCTGGTGCGCGGGCCGTAGTGCAGCTTGGCATCGAACTGGAGCACTGGCCAGGCGCCGGGCAGGATGCCGCCGTTGCGGTTGCCCGCAGCGCGCTCGAACGAGCCGCGGACCATGTAGGCGCTGTCGCCGATGGTGTCGTTCAGCCCGCCGTAGTCGCGCGCTTCGGTCGCAAAGGTGTCGAGGGTCAGGCGCTGGCCTTCCCAGCTCTTCATCACGTTGGGACCGCCGGCCGCGGCGGCGCCGGCGCCGAGTCCGAAGCGACCGCGTGCGATGTCGCTCGCGCCGCCGATGAGGTCGGTGTAGAGCAAGCCGATGGGCAGGCGGATCTCGATGGCGTCGGCCGATTGCCACCGGATGCGGCCCGGTCGTCCACCGAGGATGCCGCGGTCGGCCACCAGTTCGGTCCCGCCGTTCCAGTCGACCAGACCGCTGATGACGCTGCCCGCCAGATTGGCGAACCCGGGCGGCGTCACCGGGAAATTGCTGACGATGCCTTTGAGCGAACCCGCGACGCCGGAGCCGATCCACGTCGCCCAGTCGGGCAGAAAGCGGCGCTTCTTGGTCCAGTCGTCGCGCGTGGCTTGCGCGGCATGGGCGAAGCGCAGCACCTCGTTGTAGTCGTCCTCGTCGAACGGCCCGCGCGCCGACTGGTGATAGCTCTTCAGGTACAGGCCGAGATCTGCGACGAACTTGGTCGCGAGGATGGCAGTCTCGCCCGGCGGCACGGTGGCGTCCGGGTCGTTGGCGCGAAGCACGTCGACGATGACCTGAGGCAGTTGCGCGGCCGTGCTGGCGAGCATCGCGACCTGGCTTGCGGAGATGCCCTGGTTCAGGATGCGCAGCACGTCGACGCCGATCTGCAGCGGCTTGGACGCTGGCTCCACGAAACCTGCGATGCGATCGGCGGTGCGTTGCAGCCGCTGTGCCTGACCCCAGTTGACGACCCACTTGGCTATGAAGATCAGGTCAAAGGGTGGCGGCGTGCGGGCAGCAGTTTGAAGATTTTTCAGCCCTTCGAAGCCCTTGGCTATTACCCGACCTTCCTGGATGTTGGCCGCGCTCGTAATGAAAGCGCCCATCGCGGTCTGCACGCTGGCCAGGGTCGCGATGCTGGCCTCGTTGGCCGCCATCGCGCGGTTGGTGTACGCAAGGTAGTTGAGGCTGCGGGCGGTGAGCACGCTGGCGCTGTAGGTGGTCGCGTCGGCCGTGTTCTGCAGCTTCATTTTTTCGCGCGTCGCAGTGGCGGTGTTGTAGACCACCAGGATGCTCAAGAAAACGATCGGCAACATCGCCACGATGAAGACGATGGCCTGGCCGGCCTGCTGACCCGGATGTCGATGCCGACCCGTCTGATGCTTCGGCATGTTCGGGCGGGTCATCGGCGCGATCGCGGGATGTTTAGCGCCTGGTTACTTGGCGCCGTCCGCCGCGCCCTTGGTGTAGGTGCTCATGTTGTAGTTCACATCGGCGTTGGTGGAGCCCTTGCCGGCGGCGGTCTGCGCCTTGGTCACCTCGGCCGAGCCGGTCTTGCCGCCGACCTCCTGCGACATGCCTGCCACCTGGTTGCGCAGCGTCTGCCCGAAGAAGCTGAACACCGCGATCGCAGAGATGGCGATCAGCCCGAGGATCACCAGGTACTCGGTCATGCCCTGGCCCTTGACCTTGATCTTCGAGACGATGTGGCGACGAACCTGGCTCAGACGTTGGGTATTCATGGAAGCTCCTGTGAAAGACATGATGAAGACACCTTGCAAGGCGATTCCGATGGCGTTCAGGCCACGGTTTGCAGGGCACGCGAATCGAGTCTATGAAGGGGCTTTAGGGACGTTCTGTAGGTTTCTCGCCAACCCCGATACAAAACCGTGGTCAGGTGTAAGTCAGTGTTAACGAATTGTTGCCTGAAGCGCCGCGCTCGGGTTTACAAGCCGTCTTCGGCCAGCGCGCCCGAGAACCGGAGATGACTCTGCCGACGGAATTCACTCGGTGTCACGCCTTTGAGGGCAAGAAACTGGCGGTTGAAGTTCGCGACGTTGTTGAAGCCCGCGGCATAGCAGATCGACGTCACGTATCGATTGGTCTGCATCAACAGTTGGCAGGCATGCGTGACGCGCATCTGGTTCACATAGCCAGGAAAACTGGTGCCGGTGGAGCGCTTGAAGAGCCTGCCGAAGCGGCCCGTGTTCATGCCGAGTTCGGCTGCCACGATGGCGACGGTCAGCGGTGCCGCAGGATCGGTGGCGATGCGGGCAACCAGTCCCTGGATCGCTTGCAGATCGCAGTCGGTGGCGTCGTCGGAGTTGGCGCTCGACAGCAGGCGGTAGTCGGTGCACCCCGACAGATCGATGAGAAGGTCGCAAAAGAGTCGAAATCGCTTGAGGCCATGCGTCGCCTTGATGGCGAGCCAGCTTTGCTCCGCAGCTTCAGCCATGCCGAAGAACTCGATGCCGTGGCAGGCACGCTTGAGCATGCGTGCCGTCTCGTGCAGTTCTGGAAAAGTCTCGGCCCCCATCAAGATCGTGTCGGGTGAAAACTGGATCGCCAGATCGCGTCGTGCCACGCCGGCAGCAGGTGCGTCGAGCGAAATCCAGTTGTGCGGCAAGCCGGAGCCGCACAGCACCAGATGACCCGGCTCGAAGGTGCCGATCCAGTCGCCTACGAATGCTTTGCCGGATGTCGCGACGATCAGGTGCAGCTCGAAGACGTCGTGTGAATGCCATCGCGCCAAAGGCGTCGGAAAGCCGTGTTCGATGCATCGAACCAGGCCCGCTGCGCTCGGTACTTCGTAGCCCAGCTCAGGCAGCCTGGAGGATTCCAGTTCGATTTCAGGAAGGCGCTTTCGGGCGGGTCGCCGATGAGAAAATGACATGTGTGCGTAGCCGCCCTGTTCAATGCAGTGATCACACCTTAAGCGTGTCGCGTGCAGCGCACCATGCGCTATGCCGCAGTTGGCGTGCCATATGTGCGAACGGGTCAGGTTGCCTAGACAGGTGCAGCCTAGGCCTCTCACATGACAGGAAGGTACACGACCGCGCTGGTCGCAGGCCGGGTGCCGCCGTTTGCGCGAAAGGCGCAATGCGTGTTAATCCGCGCGCGTCGCGCGCGCCTCTCTGGTCAGTGCCCGCCCGGCATCACCATGCGATGGCGGAGCTGATCGGCCACCACCGCCACGATCAGCAATGCGCCGAGCACCACCATCTGCAGGTACGAGCCGACGCTGGCCAGGTTCATGCCGTTCTGCACCAGGCCGATGAAGATCGCGCCCATCACCACGTTGGGCACGCGGCCGATGCCGCCACGCAGGCTGACGCCGGCGATCACGCAGGCCGCGATCGACTCGAGCGCCACCGTGCCGCCCAGATTGGCTTCACCGGTTTCGACGCGGGCCGTGAGCAGCAGTCCGCTGACCGCCGCGAGGCCGGCGCACAGCAGATAGGCGACGAGCAAGACACGACGCGTGTCGATGCCCGAGAGCGCCGCCGCCTTGGCATTGCCACCGACCGCCAGCAGGTGCGTGCCGGTCGGCGTGCGGCCCATGAGGATGCCGATGCCGGCAACGCACACGGCCGTCACCAGAATCGGTATCGGGATGCCGAGCAGCGTGCCGAAGCCGAACAAGTCGCTGAACTCGCTCGGCAAGCCCGAAACCGGCACGCCGCCCGTCAGGAACAGCGCGATGCCGAAGCCGATCGACTGCACGCCGAGCGTCACGATAAAAGGCGATACGCCGATGAAGGCAATGCCGATGCCGTTGACCAATCCGACCGTGAGGCCGGCGAGCATGCCGCACAGGCAGCCGACGATGACGACGACCCAGGTTGCGTCGGGCAACGCCACGCCCAGGCTTTGCATCGCCATCGCCGACACCACGGAGGTGATCGCCATGACGGTGCCGACCGACAGATCGAAACCACCGGTGACGAGCGCCAGCATCTGGCCGAGCGACACGAGGATGAGATAGACCGACTGGCGCAGCAGATTGACCAGGTTCTGTACGGTGAGGAACTGGTCCGACAGCGTACTGAACACGACGAAGGCGATCGCCAGCATGAAGGGCAACACACCCAGCCGCAGGAACATGCTGCGCAACATCCCAAGAACGCGGTGCGCAACGCCGGAGGCACGCGGGGTTGCCGCCGCGACGGCAGGACTCGGATTCATGACTTGCTTTCGTTGGAGCCGAAAAACAGATTGAGCACACGCGACTCGTTGATCGCTTCGCCCTGCAGCTCGCCGGCGATCTCGCCGCGGCACATCACATAGACGCGGTGGCTCAGGTGCAGCACCTCGGGCAAGTCCGACGAGATCACGACCACGGCCGCACCGCCCTCGCACAAGCTCTGGATCACCTTGTAGAGCGCGCTGCGCGTGCCGACATCGACACCGACCGTCGGCTCGTCGAAGACGTACAGGGCCGCCTCTCGCGTCATGCCCTTGCCGAAGAGCACCTTCTGCTGGTTGCCGCCCGAGAGCAGCGCGACCGGCCGGTCGAGGTTGCGCGGCGCCAGCTCGACCCGCGCTGCGGCCTCGGCCGAGAGCTTGCGAGCGAGCCGCTTGCGCAGCCAGCCGCCGTGGCCGCGCAGCGGGCCGCTCACCAGCGGCAGCGTGATGTTGGCGTGCGAGGTAAAGCCGAGCACCAGGCCTTCGGCCTTGCGGTCGGGCGGCAGATAGAAGAGGCCTTCGTCGAGCAGCTTGCGCACGGTGGCGCCGGTACGCTCCTGGCCTTTGAAAGTGACCTTGCCTTCGCTCACCGCATCGAGCCCGTAGATGGCGCGGAACAGTTCCGACTTGCCACAGCCCACGAGGCCGGCCAGCCCGACCACTTCGCCGCGGCGCACCACGAGGCTCGCATTGCGCACGCCGTTGGGCGAGCTCAGGCCTTCGACTTGCAGCACCACATCGCCTGGCCGGTTGGCGATGTGTGGATAGATCTGTTCGATGGCGCGGCCGCTCATCAGCTCGATGAGCTGGTCGGCGTTGGTCGCGGCGGCATCGACGGTCGTGATCTTCCGGCCGTCGCGCAGCACCGTGATGCGGTCGGCGATCTGCGCGATCTCCTGAATGCGATGCGAGATATAGACGATGCCCACGCCGCGGGCCTTGAGCCGCGCGACGAGCTCGAAGAGGCGCTGCGTTTCCTTGTCGGTGAGAGACGCGGTCGGCTCGTCGAGGATGAGTACGGAGACATCGCCGCGCAGGCCCTTGGCGATCTCGACCATCTGCTGCTGTGCGCGCGTGAGGCCTGACACCGGCGCGGTGGGATCGATCTCGAAACCGAGGTCGGCCAGCATGGTTTTCGCACGCTCGCGCACGGCGTTGCGGTCGAGCAGGCCGCCTTTGCGCGGCTCGTCGCCCAGGCTCAGGTTCTGTGCAACCGAGAGAGTCGGGATGAGCGAGAACTCCTGGAACACCGCACTGATGCCGAGCCGCCGCGCGTCGTGCACGTTCGAGAATTTGACGGACTCGCCGTTCAGGCGAATCTCTCCGCTCGTCGGCGTGTTGGCGCCGGCGAGCAATGAGATCAGCGTCGACTTGCCGGCTCCGTTTTCACCGAAGAGCACATGCACTTCGCCTGCGCGCAGCTCGAAGTCGACATCGTCGAGCGCGAGCACGCCGGGGTAGCGCTTGCTGAGCGCCACCGTCTGCAGCAGCGGGACGGCGGCACTCATCGCGCGGGTCACGAAGCCAGCAGAGCCGGGCTCACTTGACTTCGAACACCGGCTTGAAGCTGGCAGGCGGCAGGATGTCGTCGAGCTTCACCGTCTTGATGTTCGCGCTGTCCACCACGAAGATCTTCGGGCCGACATGCTTGGTCACTTCCTTGCCCTCGAGCAGGCGCACCGCCTGGTCGACCGCGATACGGCCCTGGATGACCATCGAGTCGGCCGGCGAGGCCACGATGCGGCCCTTCTGGATACCTTCGTAGACGCCTGGCGTCATGTAGAACGAGAGCACCTTCACCTTCTTGTCGAGGTTGCGCGAACGCAGCACGCCGGTGGCCGCTTCGGCGGTGACGGCCGTGCCGGCGATGTAGGCGAGGTCGGGGTTGGCCTGCAGCGCGTCTTCGACCAGCTTCGACTGGACTTCCTTGCCGGTGTCGCCGTACTTGGGGTCGAGCACCACCACGGCGCTGCCTTTGACTGCGTCCATGAAACCCTTGTTCGCGGCTTCGACCCAGCTGGCGCCGGCAGGGCCGGGGAACCAGCCGACCTTGACCGGGGGCGAGCCGGCCGGGTGCTTCTTGGCAAGGTATTCGCCGGTGCTCTGACCCATCGTGTAGAACGAAACGAGCGACTTGGCCGAGATGTCCGGCGAGTTGATGCCGTTGACCAGGTCGATCACCGGCACCTTCTTGGCCGCGGTCGCCTTGATGACGTTGTTCAGTCCATCGCCCGAGATCGCGCCGATGATCACTGCGTTGGCGCCGCGTGAAACGCAGTCTTCGATCTGCGAGACCTGCTTGCTCAGGTTGGTGTAGCCGCCGGCGTCTGCCACCTGCAGCTTCACGCCCTGGCGCTTCGCTTCTTCGATGACGCCATAGTCGACACCCAGCCAGTACGCATCTTTCATGTGCGGGAACGACACGCAGATGTCCCACTTCTTCGAGGCCTTGGCCAGCGGCTTGTAGTCGATCGGCGACTTCTTGCCGTCGGCCGCGAAGGCCGGCTCGGTGGACTCGGCCTTGTAGGGAAACCAGTCTGCCGCCGAAGCGGTGCCGTGCCACATGGTGGCGGTGGCCATCAGGGAGCTGACGAGCAGCGAGACGCGCAGGGATGAACGGTTCATGGTGAATACCTTGGGTGGATGAAAAGAAACGCTGGGAAAAAAGTGATTCACGCGGCGAGCGCGGCACGCAAGCGGGCGAGTCTTTGCCGCTTTTCGGCACGGGCAGCCAGTGCGCCGGCCATGTCGACTTCGACGAAGCGGGCCTTGTGGTTGGGCTGCATCTGCGCGATCAGGTCCATGTCGGCGCTGATGACCGTGCCGACCATCGCGTAGCCGCCACCGGAGACGGCATCGCGGTGCAGGATGATCGGCTCGCGGCCGCCCGGCACCTGGATCGAGCCGTAGGGGTAGCCGGCGTCGACGATGTTCGAAGGGTCGGCACCGGCACCGAACGGCGGCGTGCGTTCGACGAACTTCAGCGGCGTGCCGTTCTTGTAGCGGTAGCCGATGCGGTCGGCTTCCGAGCCCACGGTCCAGGTGTCGGCGAAGAAGCTCTGCATCGACACCTCCTGCAGCCGATGAAAGTACAAGCCCGGCAGCACGCGCAGTTCGATCTCTTTGCCGAGCACCGGCACGAGTTCGGGTGGCGCACTCCTGCCGGCTCGAGCGGCGGATGCGGTGGACGCGGTGGAAGCGGTCGAAGAGGGCGCGCCGACCGGCAGCTTGTCGCCCGCCATGAGCTTGCGGCCATTGAAACCGCCGAAGGCGCCGAGGCCGTAGGTCGATCGGCTGCCGAGCACCATCGGCACATCGATGCCGCCGGCCACCGCGATGCACATGCGCGCGCCCAGCTTCATGAAGTCGAAGCTCAGCTTGTCGCCGGCCTGCACAGAGAAGCTTTCATTCCGCGGCACTTCGATGCCGTTGACCTTCACCTTGGCTTCTGCGCCGGTCACGGCCACCGTCGCCGGCGCATCGAACTGCAACTCGGGGCCGAGCAGCGTGCATTCGATGACGGCAGCACCCGCGTCGTTTCCGACCAGCAGGTTGGCGAGCAGCAGGCTCTGCTGGTCGAGCGCACCCGAAAGCGGAATGCCGAGGTTGTAGTAGCCGGGGCGGCCGGCGTCTTGCACGCTGGTCGCGAGACCCGGCTTGAGCACGTCAATCGCCATGGAGCACCTTCAGCAGTTGTGTGTTGTAGCCGTTCGGGTCGGCGAGAAATTCCTTCAGCGAGAAGGACACCGGCACGATGCGCAGCGCATAGGTGCCGGCTTCGACCTCGGCGATCTGTCGGTCGTATTCGACGCGGTCGATCGGCTTCCACTTGACGATGTCGCCCGGCTGAAAGAACACCATCAGGTCCTTAAAGTACGACAGCCGCTGGGCCGGGTCGAAGATCGGCGCCGGCGTCACGCCGAACATCTGGTAGCCGCCCGCGCCTCGCACCGAGTAGATGCAGCTGAAGCAGCCGCCGTGGCCCAGTGTGAGCTTGGGCGTGTCGGTGCGCGGGCTCAGGTACTTGGGCACCTCGATCTGCTTTTCGCGCTCGACCATCTGGAACAGAAAAGGCAGGCCTGCGACGAAGCCGACCATCGACACGAACCAGGGTGCGCCGGAATGGGCCGCGATGAATTCGTCGACCGAGGCGTGGCCGTTGATGCGGGCCGCGTACTCGATGTCGGTGCTGGTTGGGTCCTGGTGACGCTCGCGAAAGCGCATCAAGGTTTCGTGTGTCCACGGGTCGTTGTAGAGCACCGGGATTTCGATGATGCGGGTCTGAAGTTGCAGGGCGCCATCGCCCAGGTCGGCCTTGATGGATTGCAGGGTTGCCAGCAACGCATCGGGCGCGATCACGTCGGGGTCGAAGCGCACCAGCAGCGCCGCATTGGCGGGGCAAATCTCGGTCACGCCGGGCAGGGCGCGGCGCTGCAATTCGGTGCAGATCGCCATGCCCTTGAAGAACGCGGCCAGCGACATCTCCTCGCTGATCTCGACGAAGAGGTGTTCGTCGCCACCGAAGGTGTAGCGGGCTTTGGCCGGGACAGCAGTGAAGTCCTTCATGTCGCTCATGCGTTTTCCTTCGTGGGCAGGGTGACGGTCAGGGTGACGGGCGGGGTGGCGGGTGTGGTGGCAGGTGGCACGGCGGGTTCCAACGGGTTCGCCGTCAGCCATGTTTCGAGAAAGCCGGTGTGGAACGCGGCCTCTGCCACGGCCGCGTCGTCGCACAGCGCGCGGTGCAGCGGAATGGTCGTGTGGATGCCTTCGACCTTGAGTTCACCGAGCGCGCGCCGCATGCGGGCCAACGCGCTGGCGCGGTCGGTGTCGTGCACGATCAGCTTGCCCAATAGCGAGTCGTAGTAGGCCGGCACCTTGTACCCTTCGTACAGCATGCTGTCGAAGCGCACGCCAGGCCCGCCCGGTACGACCAGCTTCGACACCACGCCAGGGCTCGGCATGAAGTTCTTGGCCGCGTTCTCCGCATTGATGCGCACCTCGATGGCGGCACCCGTGAGGCGTATGTCCTCCTGCTTCAACCGCAACGGCTGGCCGAGCGCGATGCGCAGCATCTCTTTCACCAGATCGATGCCCGTGATCATCTCGGTGACCGGGTGTTCGACCTGGATGCGCGTGTTCATCTCGATGAAGAAGAACTCGCGGGTGTCGTCGTCGTAAAGATATTCGAGCGTGCCGGCGCCGCGGTAAGACACCGCATTGGCAAGCCGCAAGGCCGACTCGCACAGCGCGGTGCGCGTGGCTTCGCCGATGGCCGCCGAGGGCGCTTCTTCCCAGACCTTTTGACGGCGCCGCTGCAGCGAGCATTCGCGCTCGAAGCAGTGCACCACGCGCTGGCCATCGCCGAGGATCTGCACCTCGATGTGGCGCGCCTGGCGAACGAAACGCTCCAGGTACACCTCGCCGTTGCCGAAAGCGGCCTGTGCTTCGGCTGTGGCGGTGGTGAACTGTTGCCGCAGTTCTTCTGCGTCTTTTGCGACTCGGATGCCGCGACCACCGCCGCCAGCCGACGCCTTGATCATGATCGGGTAGCCGATGTCTTCGGCCAGCGCGATGGCGGCGTCGGCATCGGTCACCACGCCGACGCTACCGGGGACGGTCGGCACGCCGGCCTTCATCGCAGCGGCGCGTGCTGCGGCCTTGTTGCCCATGGTGCGGATGGCGTGCGGCGTGGGGCCGACGAACACCAGGCCGGCGGTTTTCACGCGCTCGGCGAAGTCGGCGTTCTCGGATAGAAAACCATAGCCCGGATGCACCGCGCCGGCACCGCTGTCGGCCGCCGCCTGCATCACGGCATCGACGTCGAGGTAGCTCTTGATGGCGTGGGCCGGGCCAATGCGAACCGCCTCGTCGGCCATCTGCACATGGAGGCTGGTCGCGTCGGCATCGCTATAAACGGCGACTGTCTTGAGGCCCAGCTCCTTCGCGGCGCGAATGATGCGAACCGCGATCTCGCCACGGTTGGCGATCAGCAGTTTGTCGAAGGCGGGTTCGATGGACACGGCTTTCATGTGGGTGCTGCTGGGTCCGTCAATCTGCCTCGATGAGGGCCACCACCTGGCCGGGATCGACCGGGTCGCCGTTTTCGATGGCGTAACTCTTCAGCGTGCCGGCCACTTCGGCCGTGACTTCACTGAACTGCTTCATCACCTCGACCAGGCCGAGCACGTCACCGATCGCGACCACGTCGCCCGCCGCTTTGTAGGGCGGCGCATCGGGTGCGGACTGGCGATAGAAGGTGCCTGGCAACGGGCTCAGGACTTCGTGGGAAACGGACATCGGTAACTCCTGGGGGAAACTGAAATTCGGCTGGGAACTGCGCTCGATGCTCAGGTCAAACCCAGCTCGGCAATGCCTGCAACGCGGATATTTTTTTCGGCCAGCAAGCTTCGCGTGGCGCGCACCAGCGCGAGCGCGCCGGGCGTGTCGCTGTGAATGCAGACCGAATCGAAGTCGATTGCAAGATCCTGACCATCGACCGTGCGCACCATGCCTTCCTCGCAGGCGCGGACCACCTTGCGGGCCACCGTGTCGGGGTCGAGCGCGCCGACGTGCCGGGTGAACACGATGGAGCCACTCATGTCGTAGTCGCGGTCGGCATAGAACTCGCGCACCACCGGCTGACCGAGTTCGCGTGCCACCCGATAGGTCACCGATGCCTCCATGCAAAAGAGATACAGCTTGGGTTCGATGATCTGCAGGGCCGTGACCAGTGCGACCGACAGCGCCTCGTCGCGCGCCGCATGCATGTAGAGCGCGCCGTGCGGCTTGATGTGCTGCAAGTTCATGCCCGCGAGCCGTGCGAACTCGCGCAGTGCACCAAGCTGGTAGACCATGTCGTTGACCAGCTCGTCGGCCGGTGCATTGATGTGGCGCCGCCCGAACCCGACCAGATCGCGAAAGCCCGGATGGGCACCGATACCAACGCCGTTGTCCCGGGCCAGCAGCACCATCTTGCGCATGATGTTCGGGTCGCCCGCATGGAAGCCGGTGGCAATGTTGGCCGAGCTCACCAGCGGCATCAGCTGCTCGTCGACGCCGTCACCGATGGTCCATGGGCCGAAACCTTCACCCATGTCGGAGTTCAGATCGATGAGCTTTTTCACTTGCGTTCGCCTTCGGTTCGGTGAGCACTCTGCCGGATGGGCTTTAGTGCGAAACGGAGATTAGCCAGCGCACCGAGAGACCGAAAGCATTGTTTTCAGACGGTGCGATATCTAAAAAACAGATGCGGGTGCGGCAGGTATTCGAGGCTACGCTCGGATGCGAGCGGTTGCGGGCTATCTGAATTTCGCGCTCGAAGCGGCCGTTGCCGCTTGTTCGCTGCCCAGGCTCCCCCTTGCAAGGTCACGCATGTCTCTCACTCTTCGCCAGCTCAGGTATTTTTCGGCCGTTGCCGAGGTCGGCCGCATCTCCCATGCGGCGCTTCAACTCAACATCTCGCAGTCGGCTGTGACCACTGCGATCCGCGAGCTGGAAGAACTGGTCGGCCAGCAGCTCTTCGAGCGCCATCCGCATGGCGTCGAACTCACGAAAGCAGGTCGGCGTTTCTTGGGTCACGCCTATTCTGTGCTGGCGGCAGCAGACGAAGCCGAGCGCATGCCGCACGACGGCGCACAGGTCGAAGGTTCGCTCACGGTCGCGGCCAGCTACACGGTGTTGGGCTATTTCTTGCCGCACCACCTGCAGCGCTTTGCGCAGCTGCATCCACAGGTCAACGTGAAGGTGCACGAGGTCGCGCGCGAAGCCATCGAAGAAGGGTTGATCACGCAACGCTACGACATGGGCGTGCTGCTCACGTCGAACGTGGTGTTGAGCGAGCTGTCGCTGGAGACCTTCTTTGGATCGCAACGCCGGCTATGGGTGCCGGCCAAGCACCCGCTGCTCGACAAGGCCGAGGTCACGCTCGCCGACCTGGTCGCCGAGCCGTACATCATGCTCACCGTAGACGAGGCGGCCGCCACCACCCTCAAGTACTGGAGCAAGACGCCGCACCAGCCGGCCGTGCGCATGCGCACGAGCTCGGTCGAAGCGGTGCGCAGCACCGTCGCCAACGGCCTGGGCGTGACCATCCTGTCGGACATGGTCTACCGGCCCTGGTCACTGGAAGGCAAGCGCATCGAGACGATCAACCTGCGCGACGCTGTGCCGACGATGAATATCGGCCTGGGGTGGAAGCAGGGGACCGAGTCCACGCCGGCAATGACGGCGTTTCGCGATTACTTCAGGCAGCTGTTCCAGGATCCGACCTCGGTGCGGGCGGGGCGCGGGCGGCTGTGAAGGATTGGGTGATCGGCCGAGCGGGCGCCAGGAAAACACCCGTTGCTTGCTGGCTTTCTCGATTCATGGCAAAAACTCGGGTTTGACGTGATTCAAATAAGGTGACCAACCGTGTGTGATCTGAACGACCAGGAAGAGCTTAAGAAATACACTCGCCGCGACTTCGGTACGTGGGCCGCATCCGCCGGCCTGCTGACCGCGCTGCCCGCCGTGGCCAACGCTGCGGCGGTGGCCGAGCGCGAGGTGACCATCACTACTGCAGACGGCAGCTGCGACGCTTACTTCGTCGCGCCCACGTCCGGCCCTGCACCCGGCGTGCTGGTATGGCCCGACGTGTTCGGTCTTCGCCCCGCCTTCAGGCAGATGGGCCGGCGGTTGGCCGAATCGGGCTATAGCGTACTGGTGGTGAACCCCTTCTACCGGCAGATGAAAGCGCCGACCGCAGCGCAGGGCGGCCAGACGCCAATCGCCCAGGTGATGCCGCTGATGCAGGCCCTGACGCCGGCCATGCATCTGAGCGACGGCAAGACCTTCGTGGCCTGGCTCGATGCCCAAGCCGAGGTAGACAAGGCTCGCAAATTGGGCACGACCGGTTATTGCATGGGCGGCCCGATCGCGGTGCGCACTGCCTCCGTTGCGCCCGGCCGCGTGGGCGCCGTCGGAACCTTCCACGGCGCTGCGATGGTGACGGCAGGACCCGACAGCCCGCATCGCCTGGTCGCCCAGACGCAGGCCCAATACCTGATTGCAGTGGCCCAGAACGACGACGCCAAAGATCCCGAAGCCAAGGCCAGCTTGCGCGCCGCTTTCGACATCGCCAAGCTCCAGGCCGAGGTGGAGGTGTACCCGGCGGCCCACGGGTGGTGCCCGCCCGATACACAGGTCTACGCCGCCGCCCAATCCGAGCGCGCCTGGGCGCGCCTGCTGGCGACATTCGGCAAGGCGCTGGCCTGATTGCGGTAGCCGGGTGACGAGCTCAGGAGGGCTCGCTGTTCCAAAGCCAAAGCCGAACGACCACTTGAGGCGTTCGAAGTCGTCCCGCGGAACAATCAGCGGGGCACCGGTACTTGCCCTGACTGGGTCTTCACGACGTGCGTTCGCCGAGTCGGAAGTGTTGCGGGAATGCTGACTCGCCCGGGCCAAATGGCACAGCTTCAGGCTGCACCACGTCAGACGACACCTTGTCCGACAAGGAGGTCAGCGGTTGTCACCTTCCGCCTGCAGGAGGGTCGGGCTAGCGTCGACACATTCGCGTGATGTGACTGCTAGCGCTGCCATGGTTACCTCACACAACGTCTCGCGCCGCTCCGCGCGACAACTGCGCCTGGCGGCTTCACCCCCGACAAGGAGAAGACATGAAAATTCTGATGGTATTGAGCTCGCATGACAAGCTGGGTGACACCGGCCGCAAGACCGGTTTCTGGCTTGAAGAGTTTGCTGCGCCGTACTACGTTTTCACCGACGCTGGCGCACAGGTCACGCTCGTCTCGCCCAAGGGTGGGCAGCCGCCGCTGGACCCGAAGAGCGACGAGCCCGACGCGCAGACCGACGCGACGCGGCGCTTCAAGGCCGACGCTGCGGCCCAGTTTGCGCTGGCGCACACCGGCAAGCTCGCTGATGTCGCGGGGGACGGCTTCGATGCCGTCTTCTACCCGGGTGGTCATGGCCCCTTGTGGGACCTGGCGGAGGACAAGAACTCGATCCACCTGATCGAGGCGACGATCGCCGCGGGCAAGCCGGTGGCCGCCGTTTGCCACGCGCCGGCAGTGCTGCGCCATGTCCGTGGGGCGGACGGCTCGCCTCTGGTCAAGGGCCGCAACGTCACCGGTTTCACCAACAGCGAAGAGGCGGCAGTGCAGTTGAGCGCCATCGTGCCATTCCTTGTCGAGGACATGCTGATCGAGAAGGGCGGCGACTACAGCAAGGCGGCCGACTGGCAGCCGTATGTGGTGCGCGATGGGCTGCTGATCACCGGTCAGAACCCGGCTTCGTCCGAAGCCGCAGCCGTCGCGCTGCTGGATCAGCTCAAGCAGCGCTGACGACAAAAGGGCACGCGGCCAACGCCGCGGCCTCCCGCCATTCACACCACAGAAAGCATCGCATGGCTTACCAGACCACGAATCCCTATAACGGACAGGTTGGCAAGATCTTCGACGAGATCAGTGACGCACAACTCGAGGCCAGCATCAGGGCCGCCGATGACTGCTTCCGCAACCACTGGCGCAAGACGAGCTTCGAGGAGCGCAAGGCGATCCTCAAGCGCGCGGCAAGCATCATGCGTGAACGCTCGCAGGGCTTCGCAGAGTTGATCAGCCTGGAGATGGGCAAGCTGATCGCGCAGAGCCAGGGCGAGGTCGCGCTGTGCGCGGCCATCCTCGATTACTACGCCGATCACGCCGAGGCCTTCCTGGCGCCCGAGCAGCTGGCGTCGAGCCGGGGCGAGGCGATGGTCGAGAGCAGCCCGCTGGGCGTCCTCTTCGGTGTGGAGCCCTGGAATTTCCCGTACTACCAGCTGGTGCGCTTCGCGGCGCCCAACCTGATGGCCGGCAATGTCGTGCTGGTCAAGCATGCGTCCAACGTGCCGCAGTGCGCACTGGCCTTCGAAGGGCTGCTGTCGGACGCCGGCGCACCCCCCGGCGCCTACACCAACCTGTTCGTCTCCAAGGATCAGATCGGCCGCATCATCGACGACGACCGTGTGCGCGGCGTCGCGCTGACCGGCAGCGAAGCCGCGGGGGCGGTGGTCGCGGCCCGAGCAGGCAAGAACCTGAAGAAGACCACGCTGGAACTCGGTGGCAGCGACGCCTTCATCGTGCTGGACGATGCAGACCTCGAAAAGGCCGTCAAACATGCCGTCAGCGGCCGCATGGGCAATGCGGGGCAGGCCTGTACAGCGTCCAAGCGCATCATCGTCGTCGAGTCGCTGGCCGATCGATTCCTGGAAAAATTCCAGGCTGCGATGGCCGGCTTCAAGCCGGGTGACCCGATGGACAAGGAGACCACGCTGGCACCGCTGTCGTCGTCGCAGGCGCTGAAGACTCTGCTCGGCCAGGTCGAAGAAGCGGTCGGCCGGGGCGCACGCCTGCTGATGGGCGGCAGGCGCATCGACGGCGAGCGCGGCGAGTTCATGCAGCCAACGATCCTGACCGATATCGCACCCGACAACCCTGCGTATCACCAGGAGTTCTTCGGTCCGGTGGCGCTGTTCTTCCGTGTCCCCGACGAAGATGCCGCAGTCAAGCTGGCCAACGACTCGCCCTTCGGGCTGGGCGGTTCGGTCTTCACGAGCGACATCGAGCGCGGTCGAGCCGTCGCCCGGCGCATCGACACCGGTATGGTCTTCATCAACTCCAGCGCCGTCTCATCGCCGGAACTGCCGTTCGGCGGTGTGAAGAACTCGGGTTACGGCCGAGAACTGTCGAGTGCCGGCATCCAGGAATTCGTCAACAAGAAGCTGATCCGCGTCGCCTGAGTCTCATGGCCGCATGCTGGCCGCGCCGCTTTTGCACTGCGCCGGCGTATGGCAAGACGCGCAGCAAGCGGCAGAATTTCCTTGTTTCACGCTTGTCACGGAACCGCGACAGGAACCGCGACAGGAGACGCCCGGGACTGCCTCGCGTCAGACCCAACCTTGGCGCCACAGGGTGGCGTCGGTCAGTTCGCGCCATTGCAGCAGATACACCTGCTTGGAATGCACGGCCTCCAGTTCGACCTGCTCGACGCGTATCGACGGCGGCTCGGGCTCGATAACCCGCAGCACCACGAAATGCTTCTCGCGATTGCGCGGCGTCATCGCCGTCCACTTTGTCAGCAAAAGCTTTTTCGGGCTGAGCGGGTTCCTTCGCATGCAGTGTTTGGGCGCTGGCGCTACCGCCCCGGGGTCAGGAATCGGCCTCATAGCGGGTGATGATGCGCCACGGTCAGTCCTGCGGCAGCGCCAGTTCGATCTATTCACAAGCAGCCATTCGATCGGCCTGCAGTTCCGGACCCTTCGCCGCCAGCAAAGACTGCATTCACCTCAATTCAATCGGCATATCCTGGGTTGACCCGGTCCAGGACCCGCATCATCGCCGCGAAGTAAAGCTGCTCGCGCTCCGAGCGTGAGTGGCTGTCCTTCGGGTTTGGCGTGTCGACCCGTTTCACCAACTCCTCGGACAGCAGTGCCAGGGGTCGGCCGGTCGACAGGGCCAACACCTGCGCCTTGCAGACCTTCTCGAGCTTGTAGAGCCGTCGATAGGCTTGGGCGACCGTCTCTCCAATGACCAGCACGCCGTGATTCTTCATGAAGAGGATCTGCTTGTCGCCCAGGATCGCAGCGAGGCGCTCGCCCTCACTCAACTCCGCCGCCAACCCAGTGTAGCCGTCGTCGTAAGCCACGTTGCGGGCGAAGAACGCCGCGGTCTGGCTACCCGGCAACAACCGGTTGTCCTCAAGCATGTTCAACGCCAAGGCCCAAGTCTGGTGCGTGTGCAAGACGACCTTGGCGCCGGTGATTCGGTGCAAGGGTGCGTGGATACAGAACGCGCTCAACTCCAGGTCGCCCTCGCCGTCGAGCACGTTGCCGGTCTCGTCGAACACGATCAGGTCGCTCGCCCGGGCCTCGGACCAGTGCCTGCCGAAGGGCAGCACCATGAACCGATCGTCCCGTCCGGGTACGGTCATCGTGAAATGGTTGTCGATCCCCTCTTCCAGCTCGTCGTAGACCGCCAGGCGGTTTGCCGCGGCCAGGTGCACGCGCGCGCGCCAGGTTTCGTCCGAAGCGTCCAGGTGGGGTGAATCGAGCGGGCGAATCGATACGAGTCGGGACATTGCAAATCTCTCCGGTGAATGGGCTGGATACCCACTGTAGCGACTGGAGAGGAGTCGCGTAGCGAGTGAATCGATGCGGGCGCTGTGCATTTTTCAGATGGGACCGATCGGGTCGTTGAACTTGATGAACTCTTTCAAGCACCCGATCAACACGCGAAGCGCGGGTTCGATGTCGGCTTCTTCGACACACGCATAGCCGAGCAACAGGCCACGCCGTCCGCCGCCGCGCAGGTAGTAGCGCGACAACGGTCAGGTCAACACGCCGCGTGCCTGCGCTGCTTCGGCGATGGCCACATCGTCGCAATCGTCGGGCAGACGCAGCACCAGATGCAGACCGGCATTGCTCGATTGCGCATCGAGAAAATCGGTGCCAAGGTGCTGCACGATCAGCGCTACGAGCAACGCACGCCGCCGTGCGTAGAGCACGCGCATCCGACGAATGTGTGCGGCGTAGTGGCCTTGTTCGATCAGCTCGGCGAGGGCCGCCTGCGTGATGGCATGGCCTTCTCGGTACAGGTCGGCGTGCGCGGTGCGAAAGGGCGCAGCCAGCGCGCGCGGCAGCACCATGTAGCCAACGCGCAAACCAGGGAACAGCGTCTTGCTGAAGGTGCCGATGTAGATCACCGGCGCATCGGCTTCCAGGCCTTGCATCGACGGAATCGGTTTGCCGGCGAAGCGGAACTCACTGTCGTAGTCGTCTTCGACGACCCAGCCTTCGGAGGCGCGTGCGATGTCGAGCAACTCGCGTCGCCGCGCCAGGCTCATTACCGAGCCGAGCGGGTACTGATGCGACGGCGTGGTGAAGATCAGCCGTGGCGGCGTGCGTCCGCGCGGCAAGCCGCCATCGACGGAATCAACGGCCTCGACGCGCATGGGCCGCACCACCGTCGAGCCCATCTGCAGCACCTTGTGAAAGCCCCAGTAACCAGGCTCTTCGACCCACACGGTATCGCGCGGATCGACCAGCATGCGCAGCGTGAGGTCGACCGCCTGGTGCACGCCTTCGGTCACCAGGATCTGGTCGGGCGCGCAGCGCACCGAACGCGCCACACGCAGATGCTCTGCGATAGCGGCGTGCAGGGCAGGGTGGCCGCCGCCATGCGAATAGGTCAGCAGCTCGGGCGCGGGATTGCGCCACAGCCGCGTGAGGATGCGGCTGAACTGGCGATGCGGAAACTGCGTGACGTCCGGCACGCCGGGCATGAAGGCGCCCCATTGCAGCGGTGCGGCCGAGGCATTGGCGAGCAGCGCCTGTGCGCGGCGCGACAGGCGCACGTCCCCGTTTGCGACATCGACTTCGGCGGCAGTGCGGCCGACCGAGAGAAAACTTTCCGGCGTGGTCGCAGCGACGAAGGTGCCGCTGCCGACGCGCGAGTGCACATAGCCTTCGGCGCGCAATTGCTCGTAGGCGTGCAGCACCGTGTTGCGCGACACGCCGATCTCACGGGCCAGGTCGCGCGAGGCGGGCAGAGGCGACGAGGGCGGCAGGCTGGCGTCGAGGATGGCGCCGCGCAGGCAGTCGTAGAGCTGGCGGTTGAGTGCGGTGCCTGCTTCCCGTGGAGTACCGTTCTCAGGCGACATCCGCTGCAAAACGAGGTCCGCGCAAATGGATTTCATGGTCGATTGTGATTGGCTCCATTGAATCGCGCAAAGCGGATCTTTTGTCTGGGGCCAATCCGGCGTCCAATCGGCGCAGGACTTCTGACTTCCTTTTGCCTTCGATCGACTTCACAGGAATTGCCATGACCAACAGCGAACTGCAAACCCGCCGCCTTGCCGCCACCCCACGCGGCGTCGGCGTGATGTGCGACTTCTATGCCCAGCGCGCCGAGAACGCGAGCCTGTGGGATGTCGAAGGCCGCGAGTACATCGACTTTGCCGCGGGCATCGCTGTGGTCAACACCGGGCACCGCCATCCGCGCGTGGTGGCAGCCATCGCCGCGCAGCTGGAGTGCTTCACGCACACGGCCTACCAGATCGTTCCATACGAAAGCGTGGTCACGCTGGCCGAGCGCATCAACGCGCTGGTGCCGATCAGCGGGCCGACCAAGACGGCCTTCTTCACCACCGGCGCCGAGGCAGTCGAGAACGCCATCAAGATCGCACGTGCGCACACCCGGCGCTCGGGCGTCATCGCTTTTGGCGGCGGCTTTCATGGCCGCACGATGATGACGCTCGCGCTCACCGGCAAGGTCGCGCCGTACAAGGTCGGCTTCGGTCCGTTCCCGGCCGAGGTGTTCCACGTGCCGTACCCCGAGGCACTGCAGGGCGTGACGGCGGCCGATTCGCTGGCCGCGATCGCACGCCTCTTCAAGACAGACATCGAGCCCCAGCGCGTCGCCGCGATCATCCTCGAGCCGGTGCAGGGCGAAGGCGGCTTCAACGTCGCGCCGACCGAGCTGATGCAGGGCCTGCGCGCGCTGTGCGACCAGCACGGCATCGTGCTCATTGCCGACGAAGTACAGAGCGGTTTCGGCCGCACCGGCAAGCTCTTTGCCATGGAACACCACGGCGTCGAGCCCGACCTCATCACGATGGCCAAAAGCCTGGCGGGCGGCATGCCGCTGTCGGCCGTGTCGGGGCGCGCGGACATCATGGACGCGCCGGCGCCGGGCGGCCTGGGCGGCACCTACGCGGGCAACCCGCTGGCGGTTGCTGCGGCGCTCGCGGTGCTCGACGTGATCGAAGAAGAGAAACTTTGCGCACGCTCGGTGCGGCTTGGCGAAAAGCTAACGATGCGCTTGCTGGCCGCCAAGGAATCGAATGCCGGCATCGCGGAAGTTCGCGCGCAGGGCTCGATGGTCGCGGTGGAGTTGCGCGACGCGGCCGGTGCGCCCGACGCCGAGGCGGTCCGCCGCGTGCAACAACGCGCCATGGCGCAGGGCCTGTTGCTGCTCAGCTGCGGCATGTACGGCAACGTGATCCGCTTTCTCTATCCGCTGACCATCCCCGATGCGCTGTTCGACCGCGCACTCGACATCATCGACGACGCGCTGAAGGCCTGACCCAGTCAGGTGACCCGAACTACATCCCCACGTAGTTAGGTCCGCCGCCGCCTTCGGGCGTGACCCACACGATGTTTTGCGTCGGGTCCTTGATGTCGCAGGTCTTGCAGTGCACGCAGTTTTGCGCGTTGATCTGCAACCGCTCCTTGCCGGCATTCGCCTCGTCGGCCACGTACTCGTAGACGCCGGCCGGGCAATAGCGCTGCTCCGGGCCGGCGTACTCGGGCAGGTTGATCCGGGTGGGCACCGTCGGGTCTTTCAGCGTCAGGTGCGCCGGCTGATTTTCCTCATGGTTCGTGTTGCTCACGAACACCGACGAGAGCCGGTCGAAGGTCAGCTTGCCGTCCGGCCGCGGATAAACGATCTTCTTCGCGGTGTTGGCCTTCTTCAGCCGCACGTGGTCGGCCTCTTTGCGGTGGATGGTCCATGGGATCTTGCCGCGCAGCACCAGCTGCTCGATGCCGGTCATCACCGTGCCGACAGCCAGACCCTTCTTGAACCACTGCTTGAAGTTGCGTGCCTTGTTGAGTTCGGTGTGCAGCCAGCTCCGCTCGAAAGCTGCCGGGTAGGCGACGAGCTCGTCGTGCTGCCGCCCGGCCTGCACCGCCTCGAATGCCGCTTCGGCCGCCAGCATGCCGGTCTTGAGCGCGGCGTGGCTGCCCTTGATGCGGCTCGCGTTCAGGTAGCCGGCTTCGCAGCCGACCAGCACGCCACCGGGAAACACCGTCTTGGGCAGCGAGAGCAGGCCGCCGGCGGTGATGGCACGGGCGCCGTAGCTCAGGCGCTTGGGGGCCTTCAAGCCTTTGTCTTGCCCTTCGAAGTACCAGCGGATGTTCGGGTGCGTCTTGAAGCGCTGGAACTCCTCGAATGGGCTCATGTACGGGTTTTGGTAGTCGAGTCCGACCACGTAGCCGACGATCAGCTGGTTGTTCTCCGCGTGGTAGACGAAAGAGCCGCCATACGTGTCGTTCGGCAGCGGCCAGCCGGCCGTGTGGATGGCCAGGCCGGGCTGGTGGCGCGCCGGATCGATCTCCCACAGCTCCTTGATGCCGATGCCGTAGCTCTGCGGATCCTTGCCGTCGTCCAGCTTGTATTTGGCGATGAGCTGGCGGCCCAGGTGTCCGCGCGAGCCTTCGGCGAACACGGTGTATTTGCCGTGCAGTTCCATGCCGAGCTGGAAGCTGTCGGTCGGCTCGCCGTCCTTGCCTAGCCCCAAATTGCCGGTGGCCACGCCGCGCACCTTGCCGTCGTCGGTGTAGAGCACTTCGGCGGCCGGGAAGCCGGGGAAGATTTCGACGCCCAGGTTTTCGGCCTGTTGCGCCAGCCACTTGGTGAAGTTGCCCAGGCTGATGATGTAGTTGCCGTGGTTCTGGAAGTTGCCCGGCAGCATGAAATTGGGGGTACGCACGCCGCCTTTTTCGCTGAGCAGCAGGAAGGCGTCTTCGGTCACCGGCTGGTTCAGCGGCGCACCCATCTCGCGCCAGGTCGGAAAGAGCTCGTCCAGGCCGCGCGGGTCCATGATGGCGCCCGACAAGATGTGCGCGCCAGGCTCGGAGCCTTTTTCGAGCACGACGACCGAGATCTCTTTCTCCTGTTCGGCCGCGAGCTGCTTCAGCCGGACTGCGGTGGCCAGGCCCGCCGGACCGCCACCGACGATCACCACGTCGTATTCCATGGCTTCACGGGGGCCGAACTGGGCGAGGATTTCGTCGTGGGTCATTGGTTGTAAGGTCTCGTCGATAATGATTTTTTGAGGCACAAGCACCGCGGGGAAACCCATTTTATGCGGCGCGTCCGGCCACCGATGTCATCCATCGGCGACTCCGCCTCGCTACCCCTGGACAGGATTTACCTTTATGGCATACAGCATCGATCTTTCTGGCCGTGTGGCCTTCGTGACCGGCGCCTCGAGTGGTCTTGGGGCGCAATTTGCTCAAACGCTGGCACGTGCCGGCGCGGCGGTGGTGCTCGCAAGCCGACGCGTCGACCGGTTGAAAGACCTGCGCGCCCGCATCGAGGGCGAGGGCGGTGACGCCCACGTGGTCGAGCTGGACGTGACCGACATCGGAAGTATCCAGTCGGCCGTGGCGCATGCCGAGACCGAAGTCGGTGCCATCGACATCCTGGTCAACAACTCGGGCGTGAGCACCACGCAGCGCCTGCAGGACGTGACCGAAGAAGACTACGACTTCGTCTTCGACACCAACACCAAGGGCGCATTTTTCGTCGCGCAAGAGGTCGCTAAACGCATGATCGCGCGCGCTCGCGGTGCGGCGCCGGGCACCTACATGGGCGGCCGCATCATCAATATCGCATCGATGGCGGGACTCAAGGTGTTGCCGCAGATCGGCGTGTATGCGATGAGCAAGGCGGCAGTGATCCAGATGACCAAGGCGATGGCACTGGAGTGGGGCCGCTTCGACATCAACGTCAACGCGCTGTGCCCCGGCTATATCGCGACCGAGATCAATCGCGACCATTGGGAGACCGAAAACGGCAAGAAGCTGGTGGGCATGCTGCCGCGCAAGCGGGTCGGCAAGCCGGAATACCTCGACGGGCTGATCGTGTTGCTGGCGAGCGGGCAAAGCCACTTCGTGAACGGTGCGGTGATCGCGGCCGACGACGGCTTCGGGGTTTAAGGCATGCGGATCGAGCTCCCCGCCAAGAAAAAGCTGGTCTACGAGATGTCGATCCCCATTCGCTGGGGCGACATGGACGCAATGGGTCACCTGAACAACGGCACCTACTTTCGATACCTTGAAACAGCGCGCATCGACTGGATGAGCTCACTCGGCGTACCGACGAATGCGCCCGAAGGCGAGGGCATGGTGATCGTCAATGCCTTTTGCAACTTCTACCGTCAGCTCGAATACCCCGGCAACGTGTTGCTCAAGATGTATGTGAGCGACCCGGCACGCACCACCTTCGAGACTTGGGGGACGATGGCGCGGGCCGACGCACCCGATGTCGTGTGTGCGGAGGGTGGCGCGACCACGATCTGGATCGACTACGGCAAGCAGAAGGCCACGACTCTGCCGGACTGGCTGCGCGCGCTCGTCAGCGACTGAGCTGGCTTTCCGGCGCTCGTGTCGTCGACATGCGCTTCGGCGCGGGCTTCAACACGATGCGCGCTTCGAAGCCCTGCAGCGCACCGAGCGGTGGCGACGCCAGTTCGAGCTGCCCCTCGTGTTTTTGCACGATGGTCGCGACGATCGACAGGCCCAGACCATAGCCCGCCCGGTCGGCGCTGTGTCGAACATGCCGCTCCTGCAGCGACTGCAGCTGCGACGGCGTAACGCCGGGGCCACCATCGCGCACCACGAGCTCGCAGTCGTGCGTGACTTCGATCGTCACGCGGGTGCCGTTGGCGTACTGCAAAGCGTTCTCGACCAGGTTGCGCAAGGCGATGGCGAGCGCATCGAAGTCGCCGAGTGTGGCGGGCGCTTCTGCCTCCGTCTCGGTATCTGCGTCGTCGCCGGGCACCTTGAGGTCGATGCGGTGCTGGGCTTGAAGCCGACCGTCCGGGCCATCGTTGCGGTCGTCTCGCCAGAACTCCTGGGCCACGGTGCCGGCCAGCTTGACCAGATCGACCCGGTCGAGCGACCAGGCCGCGCCGGACTCTGCACGCGACAACTGCAGCAGCTTTTCAGTGCGATGGCTGAGCGTTTCCAGGGCGGCCAGCGCGGCGGCCACGTCTTCGCGCCGCAGATCATGGTCGAGGGCGGTTTGCAGACGCAGCCGTGCGGCCGCGAGCGGTGTGCGCAACTCATGTGCTGCGTTGGCGGCAAGCGCGCGTTCGACGTCGAGCGACTGCGCCAGCCGCTCCAGCAAGCGATTCACATGATCGCCAACGGACAGCAGCTCCTTCGGGAGTCCAGGCAGGCTGATCGGTCGCAAGTCGGCACCGCTGCGCTGTTCGATTTCACCGGTCATTTGTTGCAGCACCTTCAGCTCGGTGCGGGCAATGCGTCCCAGCAACACGGCCAGCAGCGGCACCAGCGCGACCAGCGGAAGCAGCATACCAAAGAGCGTGCGGTTGAGTGCATCGCGTCGCGCGCTTTGCGGATCGGCCACTTGCAGAAACAGCGGGCGCGTCGGGTGCTTCACCGTGTAGATGCGCCACGTGTCGAGGTTGACGAAGCCCGGCGATGTCGGTACGTCGAAGGTGTCCGGCGGTGTCTCGGCCGAGCGCAGCAATACCTGCTCGTTCGCATCGACCATCTGGTAGATCACGGCCGCATCTTTGAACAGCGGCGTGGGCGCGACCAATGGCTGGCCAGGCACTTTGTCGGCGATGCGGCGATCGACCTCCGCGACTGCGATGTCGAACATGCGATGCGATACCTCGACCAGCTCGTTGTCGAAGTTGAAATTGATCTCGCGGTCGACATACCAGACCACCGCCAGCACGCTCAGCAGCCAGATGCCACCGACCCAGAAGATCAGCGTGCGGGCAAGGCGGCCGGACAGTGTGTCGAGTGGGATACCGCGCACCTCACTGACCTTCGTCGGTCGCGGATGCCAATCGGTAACCGAGACCGCGCAAGGTCTGGATATGGCCATGCCCAAGCTTGCGGCGCAACCGGCTGATGAAGACCTCCAACGTGTTGCTGTCGGTGTCGTCGTCGAAGCCGTAGAGCGCGTCTTGCAGCAGCTCGCGTGTGTGGATGCGCTCGGGGCGTGTGGCCATCACCCGCAGCAACGCCCACTCCTTTTGCGTCAAGGTGACCGGCTCGCCGTTCTTGCGAACGCTGTCATGTGCCAGATCGATTTCGAGCGTGCCCAACTGCAGCACCGGCGCGCCGACCGAGCTGCGCCGGCGCTCGACGGCACGCAGGCGAGCCAGCAACTCGGCCGGGTCGTAGGGCTTGACGAGGTAGTCATCGGCGCCGGCATCCAGCCCACGGATGCGGTCGGTGACTTGGTCGCGCGCCGTGAGCACGATGACGATGGGACGGTCGCGCAGGGCGCGTATTTGCGGGAAGAGCGAGAGGCCGTCGCCGTCGCCCAGATGCAGGTCGAGCAATACGGCGGCGTACTGCGCCTGAAGCAGTGCGGCACGCGCCTCGGCCAGGCCGGGTGCCGCGTCGACCACGAACGACTTGGCCTGCAGGTAGCCCCGCAACGCATCGCTCAAAGCCATGTCGTCTTCGACCAGCAAAACGCGCACTCGGTATCCTTTTCTTGGGCTCTCTTCAAGACGCTCGATGGGTGACGGTCGAGTCTAGTGCGCTCTTCAGGCTTCGTTCAGGCTAAAGCCCTATGCTCTCTCCTCGGTTTTCGCGACCGACCGTGATCGTCCCGCGTTCGCTGCGCTGTCTAAACGCTGCATGAATCGACCGTCTCCCATTTCCTCTTTTCCTTCAGCTCCGCTCGGCACGTCCCGTCTTGTCGGCATCACGCTCGTCTTGCTCCTGTGCGTCCTGGCCTGGGACGCGTCCGGACTCGACCTGGCGGCGGCGCAGGTCTTCGGCACGCCGGCGGGATTTCCGTGGCGCTGGAGCAAACAGCTCTCTTTCTGGCTGCACGACGTGCCCCGCATTGGCAGCTGGTTCGTGCTGGCCGCCTGCTTCGCGTCGATTCGCTGGCCGGTCAGCGTGCTGCGGCAGCTCGACCGCGTCGAACGAACCCAGCTGGCCTTGTCTGCGCTGGCCGCAGTGCTCGCCGTGTCGTTGATGAAGTCGCACAGCAAGACCAGTTGCCCATGGGATCTGCAGGTTTTCGGCGGCATTGCGCGCTATGTTTCGCACTGGGCGATCGGGGTGGCGGACGGTGGGCCGGGTGGGTGCTTTCCGGCCGGTCATGCCTCAGCGGCCTTCGCCTGGTTCGGCGGGTACTTCGTCTTCAGGCGCGCCTCGCCGGCCGTGGCGCGCCGCTGGCTGGTCGTGGTGCTGGTGATGGGCAGCGTGTTCGGCATCGTTCAGCAAATGCGGGGCGCGCACTACATGAGCCACACGTTGTGGACCGCATGGATTTGCTGGACGGTCACGTTCGCGATCGATGCGGCGGTGCGTTTCGCGCGGAGGCCCGCAGTGCGCATTGCCGCTAAAGAGGCGGCATGAAGCGCCATGAAGCGCCATGAAGATATCAAGGGATTAAAAGAATGACGACGACTTCCAGCCCGCTCGCAACTTTCGATGCATGGGTTCGCCAACCGCGGTCGGCACGCACGTTCATTTTCTGCCTGAGCCTGTATCTGGCAGTGGCCGCCAACTGGGCGCTGTGGATCGATCTGGCCCGCATCGGCGGTGCGCCCAGCGTGTACCTGCGCACCATCGGCGCGATGGCGCTGCTGATGATCGCGGGCACCACCGCGCTGCTGTCGTTCACCGCGTGGTCGCGCTTCATGAAGCCGCTGTGGTTCGCGGTCGTGGTGCTGGCTGCGGTGGTGCAGCACTACATGTTGGCCTATCACATCGTGATGGACCCGAGCATGATGGCCAATGCAACGCAGACCGATCCGCACGAGGTGCGCGACCTGCTGAGCTGGCGCATGGCGCTCAACGTTTTGCTGGTCGTCGCGCTGCCGGCCTTCTGGATCTGGCGCATGCGCATCAAGCGGATGCCACTGTGGTCGCAGGGTTGGCGCAACCTGGCGCTTGCCGCGGTGGCGCTGGCCATCGGCCTCGGCGGCGCCTTTGTCATGAACCGCGACCTCGCCCCGTTGATGCGCAACGAGGTGCATCTGCGCTACATGATCAACCCGTTGGCGCCGCTTTACTCCGCGATGCGCGTGGTGGTCAAGCCGCTCTTTCAGCGCAGCGGAAAATTGATTCCGATCACGGCTGGCGCCAAGCTCGGTGCCAGCTATGCCGCCCAGGCCAAACCGCCTCTCTTCGTGGTGGTCGTCGGCGAAACGGCGCGTGCCGATCACTTCGCGCTGAACGGCTATGCGCGCAACACCAACCCGGAACTGGCGAAGCGCGACGTCTACAGCTTTCATAACGTTCACTCGTGCGGTACCAACACGCTGGCATCGGTGCCGTGCATGTTCTCTTCGCTCGGCAAGACGGATTTCGAGGCGCGCAAGGACGAGCATGAAAACCTGCTCGACGTGCTGCAGGCGTCTGGCCTCGCGGTGTTCTGGATCGAGAACCAGTCGGGCTGCAAGGACGTGTGCAATCGCGTGCCCAATGCGTCGGCCGTGACAAGTCTTTCGGCCGCCGACAAGGCTGCGCTCTGCGACGGCGACGAGTGCCTCGACGATGCGTTGCTCAAAGGACTCGACGAGCGGTTGGCCGCCTTGCCGCCGGAACGCCGCAACAAAGGCGTGGTGCTCGTCATGCACCAAATGGGCAGCCACGGCCCGGCTTACTACAAGCGCTCGACCGCCGACGTGAAGCAGTTCCTGCCCGAATGCCGGACCAATGCGTTGGCTGAATGCGGCCATACCGAACTGGTCAACGGCTACGACAACTCGATCTTGTACACCGATCGTTTTCTCGGCCGCACCATCGACTGGCTCAAGACGCGATCCAAGGACTACGACACCGCGCTTCTGTACCAGAGCGACCATGGCGAATCGCTCGGCGAGTTCGGCCTGTTCCTGCATGGCTTGCCCTACAGCATCGCACCCGAAGTGCAAAAGCACATCCCGCTTGTGGCGTGGTTCGGCGATGGCATGGTCAAGCGCCAGAAGCTGTCGAGTGCTTGCCTGAAAGGCGAACTCGACAAGCCCTATACGCACGACAACCTGTTCCACACCGCGCTCGGTGTAATGGACGTGCAGTCGCCGACCTACAAGCCGGCGCTCGACATGTTCGCTGCGTGCCGAGCCCCTGCGGCCTGAGGCCTTATTTCTTCTCGCGTGGCACGCGGCCCATCATGAAGAACTCGTTGTTCGGCTGCATGCCGCTGAAGCTGGCCATGCGGTTGCTCAGGCCGAAGAACGAGGTGATCGCGGCGATGTCCCAGATGTCTTCGTCGTCGAAGCCGTGGGCATGCAACGCGGTGAAGTCGGCTTCCTCGATTTCGTGCGAGCGGTCGCAGACCTTCATCGCGAAGTCGAGCATGGCGCGCTGACGCGGTGTGATGTCGGCCTTGCGGTAGTTGACTGCCACCTGGTCCGCGACCAGCGGCTTCTTCTCGTAGATGCGCAGCAAGGCGCCGTGCGCCACTACGCAGTAGAGGCACTGGTTGGCAGCGCTGGTGGTGGTGACGATCATCTCGCGGTCGCCCTTGGTGAGCGAACCTTCGTCCTTCAGCATCAACGCATCGTGGTACGCGAAGAAGGCGCGCCACTCGGCCGGGCGACGTGCCAATGCGAGGAAGACGTTGGGCACGAAGCCGGCCTTCTCCTGTACCGCGAGCACGGCGGTGCGGATGTCGTCGGGCAAGTCTTTGAGTTCGGCGAGCGGGTAGCGTGTGGTCATGACGAAGATCATAGTCAGCGCTGGCGGCGCGCGCGGCCACAATGCATCAACAACCCATTGAGACGATGAACGAGCCCAGTGAAACTCCTCCGGCGGCAATGTCCACCACGACGCGCTTGCGCATCACCGCCGTTGGCATGGTCGTTGCGGCTGCGTTCACGACGTGGGTTTTTGGACCAAAGTCAGTAACGAAAGCAACGCCGGCTGAAAGTGTGGCGGCGCCGTCGCTTCCCGCGTCACCTCGCGAATCGGATCCCAAGGACGCTACGAGCGCGACTGCGGGTGTGGCGAAATGACGCGAGGCTCTTGCGGTGCCGAATCAAGCACCGCCAGATCGCTCTCGTCCTTTAGTGCCACACCGGTCAGGCCGCGACGCAACGACTCGCGCATCAGCCACGCGAGCTTGAACGCGGCAATGTCATAGGCCAGGCCTTCGGGCCGCACGTTAGAGATGCAATTGCGCTCGGCGTCGTGCCGGCCGCGCTTCGGCGAATGGGTCAGGTAGATGCCAAGGCTGTCGGGGGAACTCAGGCCCGGTCGCTCGCCGATGAGCATCACCGACAGCGCCGCGCCGAACACTTCACCGGCCTCGTCGGCCAGCGCCACGCGCGCCTGCGATGCGATGACGACAGGCGCGAATCGCGTGTCGGGCGGCAAGTGTTTTCGCAGTGCAGCGAGCAACGGTACGGCATGGCGTTCGATCGCCAGCGACGACAGGCCATCGCCGATCACGATGCACACTTCGGCCCGATTCGCCTCGTTGACTTGCGCGGCATCGGCACGCAACCTGGCCGCGTCTTCGGCATCGAGTTGACGGCCGAGGTCGGGGCGGCGCAGGTACTCCGTGCGGTCGGTCGCGCGACTGCGCACGCGCTCGACGATCCAGCCATTGGCCTGCAACTCGGCGTCGAGCTTGTCCAGATCGAGCGCTGCATGAATGGCGTCGCGCGCCATCGCGTGGGCCCAGCCGAAGCGCAAGGTCTCGTCGGTCGGCATGCCGGAGCCGGCACGGCCCAAGGCGAGGCGTGCTGGCGTACGGGAGCGCCACTCCTGCCAGGGGTTGGGCGTGACCGGCGAAGTCATACGCCGAGCGCGGCCAAGCCGCCCATGCCCGCGAGCAGTCGATTCGGTTGATGGGAAGAGGGTGGCGCGAGCCGACCGGCGCTGTCTGTGATCTGCATCTTCTGCAACCACGCCTCGAACTCCGGCGCACGCTTCAAGCCCAGTGTCTCGCGCAGGAACAGCGCGTCGTGGAACGAGGTGCTCTGGTAGTTGAGCATCACGTCGTCGGCCCCCGGCACACCCATGATGAAGTTGATGCCCGCCGTGCCCAGCAGCACCAGCAGCGTGTCCATGTCGTCCTGGTCTGCCTCGGCATGGTTGGTGTAGCAGATGTCGCAACCGATCGGCAGGCCGAGTAGCTTGCCGCAGAAGTGGTCTTCGAGTCCTGCGCGAATGATCTGCTTTCCGTCGAATAAATACTCGGGTCCGATAAAGCCGACCACCGTGTTGATGAGAAACGGCTTGTAGCGCCGCGCCAGCGCATAGGCACGCACCTCGCAGGTCTGCTGGTCGACGCCGAAGTTGGCATTGGCCGACAGCGCGCTGCCTTGCCCGGTCTCGAAGTACATGACGTTGTCGCCGACCGTGCCGCGCTTGAGCGATAACGCCGCCGCATACGCTTCGTCGAGCAACTCGGGTGTCACGCCGAAAGACAGGTTGGCTTTTTCGGTGCCGGCGATCGACTGGAACACCAGGTCGACCGGGGCCCCGGCTTCCACCAGCTTCAACGTGTTGGTCACGTGGGTCAGCACGCAGCTCTGCGTCGGAATTTCGAAGCGCTGGATCACCTCGTCGAGCATGTGCAGCAGGTTGCCGAGCACCGGCATGCTGTCCGATGCGGGGTTGAGTCCGATGACCGCATCGCCAGCACCGTAGAGAAGGCCGTCGAGCGTCGATGCCGCGACGCCGCGCAGGTCGTCGGTCGGGTGGTTGGGTTGCAGCCGAACCGACAGATGGCCGGGCAGGCCGACGGTGTCTCTGAACCGCGTGACGACGCTGCATTTCTTGGCGACCGAAACCAGGTCCTGGTTGCGCATGAGCTTGGAAACCGCGGCGACCATTTCGGGTGTGAGGCCGGGTGCCAACGCTGTGAGCGTGACGGTGGTCGCCTGCTCCGACAGCAGCCAGTTGCGGAAGTCGCCGACCGTCAGATGCGAGACGGGCGCAAAGGCAGCGACGTCGTGGCTGTCGATGATGAGGCGCGTGATGTTGTCGCTCTCGTAAGGCACCAGCGCTTCGTTTAAAAATCGCTTGAGTGGCGTGTCGGCAAGGACATATCGGGCAGCCATGCGCTGTTGTGACGTGGCCGCGCCGATGCCAGCCAGATAGTCGCCTGAACGCGCCGGGCTCGCGAACGCCATGACCTGTTTGAGGTCATCGAACGTGAAGACTTGGCCTTCTATCGTGGTGCTGTATTGCATGTTCTTGGCGTGTCGATCTGGTAGCGGGTACTTCCCGTTCATGTGGAAAGCATCGCATCCGGCGCAGCAGCCAGGCGCTGTTTGGCCGTCGCCAAAAAGTAAACGTAGCCCAATGCCATCAGCACGACGAAGAACAACGTCAGCATCGCATTGAACCAGACCATCGCCCCTAAACACACCAGCCCCAGGCCGAATGCGATGGCTGGAAACACGGGGTAGAAGGGCGCGCGATAGGTGCGCAACAAATCCGGCTCGGACTTGCGCAGCTTGAACAGTGCCGCCATCGAAATCAGGTACATCACGATCGCGCCGAGCACGGCCATCGTCACGATGTTGGCGGTCAGGGTCTGGCCGCCGAACTGGACCAGCTCGTCGCTGAAGATCGCGACGACACCGATCACGCCACCGGCCAACAGCGCGCGGTGCGGCGTGTTGAAGCGGGGGCTCAGAGCGGCGAAATACTTGGGCAAGTAGCCAGCGCGGGCCAGCGCGAAGATCTGCCGCGAGTAGCCCATGATGATGCCGTGGAAGGAGGCGATGAGGCCGAACAGGCCGATCCACACCAGCATGTGCAGCCAGCCGCTGTTCTCGCCGACCACCACCTTCATCGCCTGCGGCAACGGGTCGTTGATGTTGGCCAGCTTGCGCCAGTCGCCCACGCCGCCCGCGAAGATCATCACGCCGAAGGCGAGGATCACCAGCGTGACGATGCCGGTCGTGTAGGCGATGGGAATGGTGCGGTGCGGATCGCGCGCTTCTTCAGCCGCCATGGCCGCGCCTTCGATGGCGAGGAAGAACCAGATCGCGAACGGAATCGACGCGAAGATGCCGGAGACTGCCGCGCCGTTGAGCACGTCGCCGCCCGCCCATCCGTTGGCGACGAAGTTGGCCAGCGACCAGCCCGGCGTGACCACGCCCATGAACATGAGCAGCTCGAAGATGGCGAGCAGCGTCACGAAGAGTTCGAAGGCCGCCGCGATGCCGACACCGACCCAATTGAGCGCGATGAAGATGACGTACGCGCCGAGCGCGAACCATTTCGGGTTGACGCCTGGAAACTGCACGTTGAGGTACGCGCCGATCGCCAGCGCGATGGCCGGCGGCGCGAAGACGAACTCGATCAGCGTGGCGAAGCCGGCCACGAAGCCGCCCATCGGTCCGAAGGCGCGCCGCGCATAGGCGAAGGGTCCTCCGGCGTGCGGAATGGCGGTCGACAACTCGGTGAAGCTGAAGATGAAGGTCGTGTACATCGTCGCGACCAGCACGGTGGCGACCAGGAAGCCGAGCGTGCCGGCGGTGTTTCAGCCGTAGCTCCAGCCGAAGTATTCGCCCGAGATGACGAGGCCGACCGCGATGCCCCACAGCTGGAACGGACCGAGCACTTTTCGAAGACCCGAAGACATGGGGTTTTTCCTTCCAGGTTGCAGATGGCCATTGCACCGCAAGACCAATGCCACCGCGTGTCGGCCGTGGCGCTGCAGCTTCGCAATAATGGACCTTTTCCATGCGCGGCTTCATGGACCGCTCTCAACCTGCAAGGACTTCCCGTGCGATCTCTTCTCCTTTCTGTTTCCTTCGGCATCTCTGCCCTGTGCCTGTCAACTGCAACCTTTGCGCAAAGCGCCCCCGTCACCACCCCGAGCGGCCTGGTCTACCAATCCCTCAAAGACGGCACCGGCGCCTCGCCGGCCGCGACCGACGTCGTCAAGGTCCATTACAAGGGCACCTTCCCGGACAGCGGCAAGGAATTCGATAGCTCGTACTCGCGCGGCGAGCCGACCGAATTTCCGCTGAACGGCGTGATCCCGTGCTGGACCGAAGGCGTGCAGAAAATGAAGGTCGGCGGCAAGGCCAAGCTGACCTGCCCGCCGGCGATCGCCTACGGTTCACGCGGTGCCGGCGGCGTGATCCCGCCGAATGCGACGCTCAACTTCGAAGTCGAGCTGGTCGCGGTCAAAGGCAAGTAAGCAGAAAACGCCTCAGATCTGCGCCATCCCGCCGTCGACGAACAGCTCGATCCCGTTGACGAAGCTGCTGTCGTCCGACGCGAGGAAAACCACCGCTTTACCGATCTCGTCCGGCGTGCCGACGCGCCCCAGCGGAATGGTCTGCACCTGTGCCTCGACGAAGCCATCGATCTGCTCTTTTGTCAGGCCGAGATGGTCATAAGCTGGCGTCGGCACCACGCCAGGGCTGACCACGTTGACGCGGATGCCGAGGTCTTTCAGGTCGAGCGTCCAACTGCGGGCAAAGCTTCGCACTGCCGCTTTTGTCGCGCTGTACACGCTGAAGGCCGGATTGCCCTTGATCGACGTGATCGATGCGTTGAGCACAATGGACGAGCCCTTGGGCATCAGCGGTAACGCCTTTTGCACCGTGAACAGCAGGCCGCGCACGTTGGTGTTGAACGTGGAGTCGAAGTGTTCTTCGGTGATCTGCCCGAGCGGTACCAGGCTGCCGCCGCCCGCGTTGGCGAAGAGCACGTCGAGGCGGCCTTTCTGCCTCTTGATGACGTCGTAGACGCGGTCGAGGTCGGCCAGCTTGGCGACGTCTCCCTGAATCCCGAATGCGTTGGCACCGATACCTTTTACTGCTGCATCGAGTTCTGCCTGACGGCGCCCGGTGATGAAGACATAAGCGCCTTCAGCGACGAAGCGCTTGGCGGTCGCGAGCCCGATCCCGCTGGTGCCGCCGGTGACGAGGGTGATCTTGTCTTTGAGTTTGTCGGTCATGGTTCTTCCTTGTTCGTGCGGCACAGGCGTCAAGCGAATTGCTTGTGTCGTTGCCTGCTTTGCGCCGCCGCTGAACGAAGTGTGGGAGCTATGACCGTCGAGACCAATACGGTAGGCGGGACTTGTCTGTTTCCGATCTGCTCACAATCCGTGTCCGTCGGAGCTCAAGACGGCTGGTACTGATACAGCCAGGTTTCCGACAACGTCTGCTCGCCCAGTTTCAAAAAGAGCCGCAGGTCGACCGGTGCATTGCCGTCGGCGGTGAAGTCGAACTGCGCGCGCCAATGCCCTGCGACGCCGTCAGGCACAGCTTCCGAAAAAACGTACGAGAACTTGCCCGTCGCCGCGCTCGGCACCAGTCCCGGTTTGACGCCCGGCGGCAACGTGGTCAATGGGCCACCAAAAAACTCGACCACGAACTTGCGGACCCCCGCAGGTCGCTTTTTGCCCGGCTGTCCGCCACGTCCGATGCGCGTGCCGACGCAACGCGCTAGCGGCGAAGGAAAAGGCTCGTCTGCAGCCCAGTGAAGGCGATAGGCAAGGTCGTACTGCGTGCCCGCTTTGGCCGGCGCGGAAGGAACCCAAAACGCCACCGCGTTGTCGTGGATCTCGTCGTCGGTCGGGATCTCGACCAGCTGCACCGTGCCTTCGCCCCAGTCGCTGCGCGGCTCGATCCAGAGGCTGGGGCGCTTGTCGTAGCTGACGCCATCGAGGTAGTGATCGAACGCGCGATCGCGCTGCAACAAGCCGAAGCCTTTGGGAGACTTGTCGATGAACGTGGAGGCACGCGTTTGCGTCGGGTTGTTGAGCGGTCGCCAAATGTGCTCGCCGTTGCCGGTCCACATTGCCAGGCCGTCGGAGTCGTGCACTTCGGGCCGCCAGTCGATGCCCGTCGGCTTCATGGTTTCGGAAAACCAGAACATCGAGGTGAGCGGGGCCAGGCCCAACCGTGCCACGTTGCGGCGCAGGAAGATCCGGCTTTCGACGTCCATCGTCACCGCCTTGTCGCGACGCATGACGAAGCGGTAGGCGCCGGTGATGCTCGGTCCTTCGAGCAATGCGTAGACCGTCATCGACGGGGAGTCGGTGGCCTTGTCGGATAGGGACGGCTCGAAGTAGAAGTGGGTGAAGGCCGGAAACTCTTCAGGCTTGTCGGGCACTGCGACATCGAGCGCTACCGCACGGGCCGACAGCCCGTATTGATAAAGCTCACCGATGGCCCGAAAGTACGAGGCACCCAGAAACGCGACCCAATCGTTCTTGTGCCAGTCGAGCTTCGCTGGATTTTTGAAGCGGCTCTCCTGCACACGGAATCCTGCGAAGCCGACGCCTTCGGGCAACTGCCTTGCCGGGCTGTCGTCGGGCATGGTGAACAGGGTCGGGTCGTACAGCACTTCGCGCGCGAAAGCGTCGGCGCCTGATGCTTCGAGCACGTGCATGTGGACCGGTGCCGGGAAGTAGCGGCCGAGGTGAAAGAAGGTGACCGGGAACGCGCCGGGACCATTGGCGAAGAGCGAGCGATCGGCTTTGAACTGGATCTTGCCGTGCGCTTCGTAGTCGATGCGCTCGATGACTTCCGGCGCCAGCGGTGCGGCCGCCACGTAGGGCCGTGCGGCCATGCTCTGCGCCTGTGCCTTCAGCCGGTCGAACGAAAACGGCGTCGGCGGGCCCAGCTTGAGTCCGGCCGCGTCGAGCGCGACCGTGCGGGTTTGTGCATCGACGGCGGTGCTCCATACGGCCAGCGCCGCGCTGGCAGCTGCTGCGGACAGAAAGGCACGCCTGTCTATTTTGCAGGGCCGGTCGTTGGGAGAAGGCATCGACGCAGAGCGTAACGTCACGCTATCCACCAACTCGTAGTCCGGAGCCGCTCCTGCCCGGCATTCGGCGTCAGGCAGCGATGAGCTTCTGCACCAGCTCCGCGGTCGTCGATGCAATGTACTTTCGCATCAGCCGCGCCCGGGACATTCACGTTCGCGCGACCAGAAGGTCTCGCCACGCGGCGCGCCGTACAGGCCGTCGAGTTGCTTCATCATCGATGGCGGCAGGAGCAGGGTAGGGTGTCGCCATTACGAATTACTACGTATAAGGCCACGTAGTATCGTTCCGGGCAGCGCAGTCCCGAAGATCATTTCGGGTACCGCTTTTCGTTCGTTTTCCCTTTCGTTTTTTCCCTTTCGTTTTATTCACCGAGCAAGGATCACAGGCCATGGCGAACAAAATCTATCCGTCCGCCGACGCGGCACTCAAAGGCGTCGTTGCCGACGGGCAAACGCTGGCGGTCGGCGGCTTCGGCCTTTGCGGCATACCGGAGGCGCTGATCGATGCACTGCACGATTCCGGCGTCAAGAACCTCACCTGCATTTCGAACAATGCGGGCGTCGATGGCTTTGGCCTCGGCAAGCTGCTGGGCACGCGGCAGATCAAGAAAATGGTCGCGTCGTACGTCGGCGAGAACAAGGAGTTCGAACGGCAATACCTGGCCGGCGAACTCGAACTCGAATTCACGCCCCAAGGCACACTGGCCGAAAAGCTGCGCGCCGGCGGCGCCGGCATTCCGGCCTTCTTCACCAAGACCGGTGTCGGTACGCTGGTGGCCGAAGGCAAGGAACTGCGCGAGTTCATCACCGACGGAGTGAGCGAGACCTACGTGATGGAGCATTCGCTGGTGCCCGATGTGGCGTTGGTCAAGGCGCACATCGCCGATACCTCCGGCAACCTGCGCTTTCGGCTGACAGCACGTAACTTCAACCCCGCCGTGGCCATGGCCGGAAAGATCTGCATCGTCGAGGTCGAGAAGATCGTCGAACTCGGGGAACTCGCACCTGACGACATCCATCTGCCGGGCATCTACGTGCACCGCATCGTGCTGAACGCGACGCCTGAAAAGCGCATCGAAAAGCGCACCGTGACCGCCGCTGCGCCGGCCGACGTGGCGGCTGCCAAGGAAGAAGCCAAGGCCGTGATCGCGCACGCTGCCGCCGTTGGCGCCGAGATGCCTGTTCCCGTCGTGCCCGCCGGCACCAGCAACAAGAAACAAGGAGCCTGACATGCCCTGGACGCAAGACCAAATGGCCGCCCGTGCGGCGCAAGAGCTCGAAGACGGCTTCTACGTGAACCTGGGCATCGGCATTCCGACGCTGGTTGCCAATTTCGTCGGTGACAAGGAAGTCTGGCTGCAGAGCGAAAACGGCATGCTGGGCATCGGCGCGTTCCCGACCGAAGACATGGTCGACGCCGACCTCATCAACGCCGGCAAGCAGACCGTGACCACGCTGCCGGGCAGCGCCATCTTCGGCAGCCACGAAAGCTTTGCCATGATCCGCGGCGGCAAGATCAACCTCAGCATCCTGGGCGCCATGCAAGTGAGCGCCAAGGGCGACCTCGCCAACTGGATGATCCCCGGCAAGATGGTCAAGGGCATGGGCGGCGCGATGGACCTGGTGGCCGGCGTCAAGCGCGTGATCGTGCTGATGGAGCACGTCGCCAAGAAGAAGGACGGCACCGAAGACCTGAAAATTCTTGAAGAGTGCACGCTGCCATTGACTGGCGTGGGCGTGGTCGATCGCATCATCACCGACATGGCCGTGCTCGATGTGACGCCTGAAGGCCTCAAGCTCGTCGAGCTGGCCGACGGTGTGACCTTCGATGCGCTTCAGGCCAAGACAGGCGTGAAGCTGATCAAGTAAGCAAGCGACGTTGCAAGGCACCCAAGGCACCCAAGGAGCCCGCCGCCCTGCGCATGCGAATGCTCAGGGCGTTGTCTTTGATGCTGTCGATGCTGGATCGGGCGCGGTCGGTGGCACGGCAGGCGCAGTCGGTGCGGGCGCGGCAGCCGCCACCGGTGCCGCATTCGGCGGTATCTGGTAGCTCCAGGTTTCGCTGATCGCCTTGTCGCCCTGCAGCAGCGCCGCGCGCATCTCCACCGGCTGTACGGGGTTCTTCACCTTCACCCGCAATGTGAGCCGCCAACCGTTGATCGCCGTGTTGCGCTGAAGCACGTTCTCCAGCAGCTCCGCGTTGTCACCGACACTGACCTGCGCCGTGACCACGGCATCGGCAGGCAGCTGCGACAGCCGCGGCCCTTCGAAGTCGATCAGCAACGCCGTGCTGCCATCGAGCTTCCGGATCAGGTTGGGCTGCATCAACTCGCCGGCCGTGTTGAATGTCTGCCGTACCCAGGCGTTGTCCTGGCCGTGCAGGGCAGCTTCGTCGGTGGTCCAGTGCATGCGGTAGGCGTACTGAATCGCCTGACCTTTCTTCGGTTGCACGTCGGGCGTCCAGAAGGCGACGATGTTGTCGTTGGTCTCGTCCGGCGTCGGGATCTCGACCAGCTCGACCTTGCCCTTGCCCCACTTGCCCTGCGGCTCGATCCACGCGCTCGGGCGCAGGTCGTAGCGGTCTTTCAGATCTTCGAAGCGCGAGAACTCGCGGCCACGCTGCAGCAGGCCGAAGCCCAGCGGGTTCTCGACCTGGAAGGTGCTGATCGACAGATTGCGCGGGTTATTGAGCGGCCGCCATAGCCATTCACCGCTGCCGGTGTGTATGGCCAGACCGTTCGAATCGTGGATGGCCGGGCGAAAATTGCGCTTCTCGCTCTGCTGGTTCGGGCCATACAGGAACATGCTGGTCAACGGCGCGATGCCGAGCGTGTTGACGTCGCCGCGCATGAAAAGGTTGGCCTGCACGTCGAGCACCGCGTCTTTGCCGGGCGTCAGAATGAACTGGTAGGCGCCGGTCGCACGGGGCGAATCGAGCAGCGCATAGATGACCAGTTGCTTGTCTTGTGGATTGGGCCGCTGGATCCAGAACTCGCGAAAGTTGGGAAACTCTTCAGGCGCGGGCAACGCGGTATCGATCGCCAGTCCGCGGCTCGACAACCCATAGACCTGGCCCTTGCCGATCACGCGGAAGTAACTGGCGCCGAGAAAACTCATGATTTCGTCGTCTTTGCCTTCCTGGTTGATCGGGTACATCACCCTGAAGCCGGCATAGCCGAGGTTGGCGGTGGCGTCCTTGTCGAACTTGAGGTCGCCGAAGTCGAAGCGGCTGGCGTCGTACTTGATCTCCCGCACGTCGCCATCGACGATCTCGCTGATCTTGACCGGTGCGTTGAACTGCATGCCCTGGTGATAGAAGCTCAGCTTGAAGGGCGTGCCCTTGTCGCGCCACTCGAACTTGTCGATCAGCGGCTGCATCTTCTGGTAGTCGGCGAACTGCATGTTGCTGAACACCGGCGGCAGGTTGCTGACCGGTGCGACATACGGCTTGTCCATCAGGTCGCGCGCCCGGGCCGTGACGTCGTCCAGCGAAAACGCTTGTGCTTGGCCGGCGATCAGAGCGCTCGACAAAGCCATCAGGCAAGACAGCACGAAGGGAACAGAAACGAAGCGGGCAAAAGGCTTTGTTCTTCGGAGTGCGGCAGTGAGCAACATCGGATGGATCCAGAAGGCGCGATGGAGAAGGCGCGATGGCGTAGGGCGGAGTCGCGTGGGGTTGCAAGCGTCTCGCAAATTCGAGGCCAGCCATCGGTGATTGCGGGTGACTGCTGGCGGTGCAAGTGTTTAGCTTAGCATCGCCAGATTGCCCCAAGAGACGCACCGGCACTGCGAGACAAGTCTTGAAGCAGCTGCCGATCACAGAAGGTTATTCGATGAAGTTGTCGTTCAAGTTGTCCCCGAGTTTTTCTTTGTCGATGGCCCTGCTGGCCGGCCTCGCCAGTGCGCCGGCTTTTACGCAGACCGCGCCCGTCACGGTGCCTGCGGTCGCCATGTCGGACAAGAGCGCCTTCATCGCCGACCTCGTCGGAAAGATGACGCTCGATGAAAAGGTCGGGCAATTGCGCCTGATCAGCATCGGCCCGGAAATGCCGATCGCGCAGCTGGCCGACGAGATCGCTGCCGGACGGGTCGGCGGCACCTTCAACTCGGTCAACCGCCCGCACAACCGGCAGCTGCAAGACGCAGCGATCCAGCGCAGCCGGATGAAGATCCCGATGTTCTTCGCGTTCGACGTGATCCACGGCCACCGCACCACGTTCCCCATCGGGCTCGGGCTGGCGTCGAGCTGGGACATGGACGTGGTGACGTCGATGGCGCGTACGGCAGCCAAAGAAGCGAGCGCCGATGCGGCCGACATGACCTTCGCGCCGATGGTCGACATCTCGCGCGATCCGCGCTGGGGCCGCACCTCCGAAGGCTTCGGCGAAGACCCGTACCTCGTCTCGGAGATCGCCAGGACCGTGGTCAGGGGCTTCCAGGGCAAGCTGCCGATCGGGCCCCACAACGTGATGGCCGTGGTCAAGCATTTCGCGCTGTATGGCGCGGTCGAGGGTGGGCGCGACTACAACACGGTCGACATGAGCCCGATGCGGATGTACCAGGACTATCTGCCGCCGTACCGCGCCGCCATTGATGCCGGCGCGGGCGGCGTGATGGTGGCACTCAACTCCATCAACGGCGTGCCGGCGACCTCCAACACCTGGCTCATGCAGGACCTGCTGCGCAAGGACTGGGGCTTCAAGGGCGTTGCGGTAAGCGACCACGGCGCCATCGTCGAGCTGATCCGTCATGGTGTGGCCAAGGATGAGCGCGAGGCCGCCAAGCTCGCCATCAAGACCGGCATCGACATGAGCATGGCCGACTCGGTCTATCTAAAGGAGTTGCCGGGGCTGGTGAAGTCGGGCGAAGTCAGCATGACGGAGATCGACAACGCGGTGCGCGAAGTGCTGGGCGCCAAGTACGACATGGGCCTCTTTCAGAACCCGTATGTGCGCATCGGCGTGGCAGCGGACGATCCGCCGGACCTCAAAGCCGACAGCCGCCTGAGTCGGCCCGCGGCGCGCGATGCCGCGCGCAAATCCGTGGTGCTGCTGGAGAACCGCAACAACACCTTGCCGCTTTCGAAGACCGCCAAGGTCGCGTTGGTCGGTCCGCTGGCAGATGCACCGATCGACATGCTGGGCAGCTGGTCTGCGGCCGGCGATTACAAGGCTTCCGTGACATTGCGAACCGGGCTTGCCAATGCGATCGGCAAGAACCTGATCTATGCACGCGGCGCCAACCTCACCAACGACGAAGAGATCGTCAAGTACCTCAACTACCTCAACTGGGATTCGCCCGAAGTGACGCAGGACAAGCGTGCGCCTGCCGCAATGATCGCCGAGGCCGTGAAGGCGGCGCGCCGGGCCGACGTGGTGGTGGTGGCGGTGGGCGAGTCGCGCGGCATGTCGCACGAATCATCGAGCCGCACGAGCCTGGATCTCCCGCAGAGCCAGCGTGCCCTGATCACCGCGATGAAGGCGACCGGCAAGCCGATCGTGCTGGTGCTGATGAACGGCCGACCTCTCGCGCTGCAACGCGAGCAGAAAGAGGCCGATGCCATTCTGGAAACCTGGTACACCGGCATCGAAGGCGGCAATGCCATTGCCGACGTGCTGTTCGGCGACTACAACCCGGGCGGCAAGCTGCCCATCAGCTTTCCGCGCTCGGTCGGCCAGATCCCGATCTACTACAACCATCCGCGCCTCGGCCGCCCGTTCACGCCGGGCAAGCCGGGTAACTACACCTCGCAATATTTCGAGGAACCCAACGGCGCGCTCTATCCCTTCGGCTACGGCATCAGCTACACCGACTTCAGCTTGTCCGACGTGACGTTGTCGAGCGCGACGATGGCGCGTGGCGGCAAGGTGGAAGCAAGCGTGACGGTGAAGAACACGGGCCAGCGCGCAGGTGAAACCGTTGTGCAGCTGTACATCCGCGATGTCGCTGCATCCGTCGTGCGGCCCGTGAAGGAACTCAAGGACTTTCGCAAGATCATGCTGAAGCCGGGCGAAGAGAAGGCCGTCCGCTTCACTGTGGACGAAGAAAAACTCAAGTTCTTCAACGCTCAGCTGCAGCGTGTTGCAGAACCGGGTACGTTCACGGTTCAGATCGGCCTCGACTCGGAAGCTGTGAAGGAAAAGAACTTCGATCTGCAGTAGGGCGAGAGCAGACGCAGATGCAGGTCGCGGAACGCAACAGGAGATCGCACGTGAACGTTCCTGACATCCTCGGCAAACTTTGGGCCGACGCCGGGCTGCCCGCCGAAGCGCTTGGCTGCGCGCATCTCGCAGGCACCGATCCCGTATTCCCTTCGTCGTTCGCGGTTGGTGCCGCAGCACAAAGCACCATCGCTGCGGCGGCTCTCGCGGCCTGCGAACTCGGCCACTTGCGCGGCGCGCCGCGCCAGGAGGTAGTGGTCGACATGACTCACGCCGCGGTGGAATGCACCGGCTGGTTCAGCGTCGACGATGTATCGCCCGACCCATGGGACGCGTTCTCCGGCTTGTACCGTTGTGCCGACGGGCACGTGCGCGTCCACGCAAACTTCGCGCACCATCGCGACGGCGCGCTGGCGCTTCTCGGCCTCGATCCGTCGACGGCGCAGCGCGCCGATGCCGAAAAGGCGCTGCGTGACTGGCGCGCGCTCGATTTCGAACAAGCCGCGGCGAAACGCGGCCTGGTCGTCGCGGCGCTGCGCAGCTTCGACGAATGGGATGCCACGCCGCAAGCACAAGCGGTGGCAGGGCAGCCGCTTTTCACCATCGAGCGCATCGGTGACGGCGCCGCATCCGACGCCACGCCGCCGATGGCATTGCCGCCGTTGCGCGAGGGCCAACGACCGCTCGGCGGCGTGCGCGTGCTCGACCTCACACGCGTGCTGGCCGGGCCGGTTGGCGGCAAGGCGCTGGCGGCCTACGGTGCGCAGGTGATGCTGGTCAATTCGCCGACCCTGCCCAACATCTCGGCCATCGCCGACACCAGCCGGGGCAAGCTGTCGGTGCATGCGGATCTGCGCACCGATGCGGGCCGCGCCGCCTTGGAGCGCGTCATCGGCGGGGCGCATGTCTTCGTGCAGGGCTACCGTTCGGGCGGCCTTGCCGCGCTGGGGTTCGGGGCGGCCGATCTCGCCGATCTGCGACCCGGCATCGTCTGCGTCTCCTTGTCGGCTTACGGTACGCAAGGTCCGTGGGCCGGGCGCCGTGGTTTCGATTCGCTGCTGCAGACCGCCATGGGCTTCAACCATGCCGAGGGCGAGGCGGCCGGCGACGGCATGCCACGCCCGATGCCTATGCAGATCCTCGACGAAGCCACCGGCTACCTCATCGCTTTTGGTGCGGCGGCCGCGCTCTGGCGCCAGCAGCGCGAAGGCGGCAGCTGGCATGTGCAGGTGTCGCTTGCGCAGACCGCGCAGTGGCTGCGCTCGCTCGGCCGTGTCGCCGGCGGGCTGTCGGCGCCGCGGCCGGAACTGGCACCGTTTCTGGAGACGTCGGAATCGGGCTTCGGTTTGCTGCGGGCGGTGCGGCACAGCGCGCAGCTGTCGCGCACGCCTGCCGTGTGGCGCAAGCCTTCGATGCCGCCGGGGAGCCATCCAGTACGCTGGATCTGAGCGCCAGGGCCGGCGCCCAGGGTCGGCTCGCCGCGCGCTCGATCGGCCTTGTGCGGGGCGCACTCGGCTCACTCCGGCAGCAGCACGTCCTTTTGCATCTCGGCGGTCTGCCGCAAGAAATCCCACACGGCCCGCATGCGCGCCAGGTGCTTGGTCTCGGCCGGCATCGACATCCAGAAGCTGCGCGTGAACTGCGCTTGCGGCTGATCGGGCAGCACGCGGCGCAACGATTTGTCGCGGCCCGCAATAAAAGCGGGCAACACCGCGATGCCGGCGCCGGCTGAGGTGGCTTCGTACTGCGCCAGCACGCTGGTGCTGCGCAGCGCGAAGGCATCGGGTTTGTACAACTCGTCCAGGTACTGCAACTCCTTGCTGAACAGCAGGTCGTCGACATAGCTGATGAAGGTGTGGCCGCGCAGGTCTTCGCGGGCCTTGATGGGCTGGTGTTTCGCCAGGTACTTCTTCGATGCGTAGAGCCGCAGCGTGTAGTCGGTGAGCTTGGTCACGAGCACCGGCCCACGGGCCGGACGTTCGAGCGAGATCACGATGTCCGCCTCGCGGCGCGACAGGTGCACCAGGCGCGGCATGGCAAGCAGGTCGATCAGCAACTTGGGGTGTCGGCCCGCGAAGAGCGCGAGCTGCGGCGCCAGCACGATGGTGCCGAAGCCTTCGGTCGCGCCGATCCGCACCACGCCCGACAGGCCCTCGTGCGAAGTGGGTGCGGCGCTCTCTACGGCCCGAAACGCACCTTCCATCGCCTCGACTTGCGGCTGCAACCGTCGACCTGCCTCAGTCAGCCGATGCCCATCGGCCTCCCGCGAGAAGAGCGGCGAGCCGACCTGCTTTTCAAGCGCCTGGATGCGGCGCGCGACGGTCGTGTGATCGACCTCCAGCCGGCGCGCGGCGCTCTGCAAGGTGCCCGAGCGCGCGAGTTCCAAGAAATACCGCAGGTTGTCCCAATCCATCTCTGCAATTATGCAGAGGTCGGGTGCGAATTTGTCTATTGCTATCGCAAATCTGCAAAGCTAGGATCACGGGCTGCGCAGGCACTGCGACAACCTATCAGGAGACAAATTCATGGACGCCAAAGTCAAACCGGCCACCACGGTCGCCACCGTCAAGCTGCTCATCGGCGGCAAGTTCATCGAGTCGAAAACCACTGAGTGGCGCGACGTCGTGAACCCGGCCACGCAAGAGGTGCTGGCCAAGGTACCGTTCGCGACGCCGGCCGAAGTCGATGCCGCGGTCGCCTCCGCCAAGGACGCCTTCAAGACCTGGAAAAAGACCCCGATCGGCGCCCGCGCCCGCATCTTCCTGAAGTACCAGCAGCTCATCCGCGAGAACATGGCCGAGCTCGCCGCCATCCTTACGGCCGAACAGGGCAAGACCTTGCCCGATGCCGAAGGCGACGTGTTCCGCGGCCTCGAAGTGGTCGAGCACGCATCCGCCATCGGCAACCTGCAGCTGGGAGAAATGGCCAACAACGTGGCCAATGGCGTCGACACCTACACGCTGCTGCAGCCGCTGGGCGTGTGTGCCGGCATCACCCCTTTCAACTTCCCCGCGATGATCCCTTTGTGGATGTTCCCGATGGCGATCGTCACCGGCAACACCTTCGTGCTGAAGCCGTCCGAACAAGACCCGATGGTGACCATGCGCCTGTGCGAATTGGCGCTGCAGGCCGGTATTCCGCCGGGCGTGCTGAACGTCATCCACGGCGGCGAAGCCGTGGTCAACGCGATCTGCGATCACAAGGACATCAAGGCCATCAGCTTCGTCGGCTCGACCAAGGTCGGCACGCACGTTTACAACCGCGCCATCGCCACCGGCAAGCGCGCGCAATGCATGATGGGCGCGAAGAACCACGCCATCGTGATGCCCGACGCCAACAAGGATCAGACGCTCAACGCACTGGCCGGTGCCGGCTTCGGTGCTGCCGGCCAGCGCTGCATGGCGGTGTCGGTCGCGGTCCTGGTGGGTGATGCGCAGAAGTGGGTGCCCGACCTGATCGCAAAAGCCAACTCGCTGAAGATGGGTGGCGGCACGGAGAAGGGCGTCGACATCGGCCCGTTGATCTCCTGTGCTGCGCACGACCGCGTCAACTACCTGATCGAACGTGGCATTGCCGACGGCGCCACACTGGCGCTCGACGGCCGCAATCCGAAAGTGCCTGGCTACGAAAAGGGCAACTTCATCGGCCCGACTGTGTTCGCCGATGTGAAGCCCGGCATGGTGATCTATGAGCAGGAAGTCTTCGGCCCGGTTTTGTGTACGGTGAATGCCGCGAGCCTGGACGAGGCCATCGAACTGATCAACGCCAACCCGAACGGCAACGGCACCGCCATCTTCACCCAGTCGGGTGCGGCCGCGCGCAAGTTCCAGGAAGACATCGATGTCGGCCAGGTCGGCATCAACGTGCCGATTCCGGTGCCGGTGCCGATGTTCTCGTTCACCGGTTCCCGCGCTTCGAAGCTGGGTGACCTGGGCCCCTACGGCAAGCAGGTCATCATGTTCTACACGCAGACCAAGACGATTACTTCGCGCTGGTTCGACGACAGCACGGTGAGCCAGGGCGTCAACACCACGATCAGTCTCAAGTAACTGCTTCGGATGGACTTCGAACTCTCTGAAGAGCAGCGCGCCTTCGCGCAAACCGCGCGCGATTTCGCGCTAAGCGAATTCGCTCCGAACGCGGCGAAGTGGGACGCCGAGGCGATCTTCCCTAAAGAGGCGATCGCCAAGGCGGGCGAGCTCGGCTTCTGCGGCCTCTATGCGCCCGAAAGCATCGATGGTCTCGCGCTGCCGCGGCTCGACGCCACGCTGGTGTTCGAAGAGATGGCGGCCATTGACCCGTCGACCACCGCCTTCATCACCATCCACAACATGGCGACCTGGATGCTGGGTACCTGGGGCGGCCCCGCGGTGCGCGAGCGGTGGGGCTCGGACCTGACGAGCGGGCGCAAGCTGGCGTCCTACTGCCTCACCGAGCCGGGCGCCGGGTCGGACGCGGGCTCGCTGAAGACGCGCGCCGAGTTGCAAGGCGGCGAGTACGTCATCAACGGCGGCAAGGCGTTTATTTCGGGTGCCGGCGCGACCGACGTGCTGGTGCTGATGGCGCGCACAGGTGGCGGTGGCGCGGGTGGCATCTCGGCCTTCGCGCTGCCGGCCGATGCGCCAGGCATCAGCTACGGCAAGAAGGAACACAAGATGGGCTGGAACAGCCAGCCCACGCGCGCGATCAGTTTCGATAATGTGCGTGTGCCTGCCGACCACTTGCTCGGCAGCGAAGGCGAGGGCTTTCGCATCGCGATGAAGGGGCTCGACGGCGGGCGCATCAACATTGCGACCTGCTCGGTCGGTGCTGCGCAGGGCGCCCTCGATGCGGCACGTCGCTACTTGCAAGACCGCCAGCAGTTCGGCAAGCCGCTCGCGAGCTTCCAGGCCTTGCAGTTCAAGCTGGCCGACATGGCGACCGAACTCGTGGCGGCGCGCCAGATGGTGCGGCTCGCAGCGAGCAAGCTCGATGCAGGCCATGCCGACGCCAGCACCTATTGCGCGATGGCCAAGCGCTTTGCCACCGATGCGGGCTTCAATGTCTGCAACGACGCGCTGCAACTGCATGGCGGCTACGGTTACCTGAGCGAATTCCCACTGGAGAGATTGGTGCGCGACACGCGCGTGCATCAGATACTCGAAGGCACCAACGAAATCATGCGCGTGATCGTCGCGCGCAAATTGCTGGACAACGAGAGTGATATCCGATGAGCGATGACGTGGTTCTTTTCGACGATATCGACACTGCCGGCGGCCAACGCTTCGGCGTCGCGACGCTCAATGCGCCGGCTTCGCTCAACTCGCTCTCGGTGGCGATGGTGCGCCTGCTCACACCCAAGCTGCGTGCGTGGGCTGCAGACAAAGAGATCGTTGGCGTGCTGCTGCAGTCCACCGGCGACAAGGCCTTTTGCGCTGGCGGCGATTTGCGGCAGCTTTACCAGACGCTGCTCGAATGTGGCCCCGGGCGCAACGAATATGCCGAGCGCTTCTTCGGCGAAGAGTATGAGCTCGACTACCTGATCCACACCTTTCCGAAGCCGTTTCTCTGCTGGGGCCAAGGCATCGTGATGGGCGGCGGCATCGGCCTCATGGCCGGTGCGTCGCATCGCGTCGTCACCGAGCACAGCCGGCTTGCCATGCCCGAGATCAACATCGGCCTGTATCCCGATGTGGGCGGCAGCTGGTTCCTGCGCCGTATGCCGGGGCGAGTGGGTCTGTTCCTGGCATTGACAGCAGCCAACCTGAACGCATCCGACGCGATTTTTTGTGGGCTTGCCGATGTACTGATTCCGCATGAGCGCAAGCAACACGTGCTCGATGCGATCGCTGCTGGCACATGGATGGGCGATGCGCAGGCGGACCGTGCCGCGCTGTCGAACATCCTGGCCGACGCGGCCAATACCGAGGGCGCCCCGGAAGCACCGCACTCCAAAGTTCGCGAGCATTTCGACACCATCAACGGGTTGATGTTCGGCGACGATCTGCATGAAATTGCGGCGCGCCTGCGTACGTTGCAAAGCGACGACTCTTGGATGCAAACGGCATCCAAGACTTTCAGCAAAGGTGCGCCGAGCTCGGCCGCATTGAGCTTCGCGTTGTGGCAGCGCGTGCACCGCATGTCGCTGGCGGAAGTGTTTCGCCTCGAATATCTTGCGTCGCTGGGCTTTTGTGCGAACAAGGACTTTGCGGAGGGTATTCGCGCCTTGCTGATCGCGAAAGACCGCAACCCGAAGTGGAACCCCGCGACCCTTGAAGAGATCACGCCCACCTTCATAGAAGACCACTTGCGACCGCGTGGCGACATGGCACCCGAACTCGTCGGGCTGACCTGAACCGCACTGCACATTCGACGAGATCACGGAGACAAGCATCATGAAAATCGCATTCATCGGCCTCGGCAACATGGGCGGCCCCATGGCCTTGAACCTGCACAAGGCCGGCCACACGCTCAGCGCATTCGACCTCTCGGCTGACGCTTGCAAGAAGTTCGCGGCCGAAGGCCTGCCGATTGCGAAATCTGCAGCAGCGACTGTCGACGGCGCCGAAGTCGTCATCAGCATGCTGCCTGCCAGCGCGCATGTCGACGGTCTTTACTTCGGCAGCGGCGATCAGGCAGGGCTGCTCGAGAAGATTCCCGCGGGCACGCTGGTCATCGACAGCAGCACCATCGCTGCAGCCACCTCACGCAAGGTCGCTGAAGCGGCTGCGAAACGCGGCATCGCCGTCATCGATGCGCCGGTGTCGGGCGGCACCGGCGGCGCCATTGCGGGCACGTTGACCTTCATGGTCGGCGGTGCCGAAGCCGACCTCGAGCGCGCACGGCCGGTTCTCGAAAAGATGGGCGCCAACATCTTCTACGCGGGTGGCGCAGGTGCCGGCCAGACTGCCAAGATATGCAACAACATGCTGCTCGGCATCCTGATGATCGGCACCTCCGAGGCGCTGGCACTCGGTGTTGCCAACGGGCTCGATCCGAAGGTGCTGTCGGAAATCATGCGGCGCAGTTCGGGCGGCAACTGGGCACTCGAAAAGTACAACCCGATGCCCGGGGTCATGGAGACATCGCCCGCGTCGAAGAACTATGCGGGTGGCTTCGGCACCGATCTGATGTTGAAAGACCTGGGGCTTTCGCAAGAAAACGCGGCGGCAGTTCGTGCATCCACGCCGCTCGGTGGATTGGCCCGCAACCTGTATGCGGCGCACAGCCTGGCAGGTCACGGGGCGCAAGATTTTTCGAGCGTCATCAAACTGCTGCAGACGAAGGGCGCTTGATCAAAGCGCCGGTACAACGCCCCGTACGACAGGTGGCCGCGGACGGAGTCCGTCAACCCTCCATCTTCAACCGCTGATCTCTTCGAGTCGGGTGCAGCAGCGCACGTGACTCCTGTATGCACCGGGATAGCAATGCGGCGCTGCCCGCCGCAAGCGTCATTCCAAGCGCCCCATGGCCCACATTGAGGTAGACGTTCGACCTGCTGTTCATCCGCCGGATGACGGGAACCGAGGTCGGCGTAGCGGGCCGCAGGCCGGCCCATGGCTGGCCATCGGCCTGTGCGTCGACAGCGTCGGGGTACACCGCTGAAACCGCAGATCGAATCTGCGCAAACCTGCGGGGCGCCAGTTGCACGCCGTGACCGGCAACCTCGGCCATTGCGGCGACGCGAAGCGCTGTCCCCAGCGGCGCGAAGACCGTTTTTCGTCCCAGGTCGGTCACGCTCACCTTGGGCGTTTGCGCAGTTGCAACCATCGGCAAGGTCAGGCTGTACCCTTTCACCGGATACACGGGGAGGTACTCGCCTAAAAGCTGGGCAAGGTGCGCCGATGCAGTTCCTGCGGCCAGCACCACAGCATCGCAAGCGATTTCGCCTTGAGACGTTTTCAGCGCCGTGACCCCGGACCGATCCGTCACGAAGCCAGTGACCTTCGTCCCGAAGCGCGTCGATGCGCCTTTGGCTTTCAAGTGCTCGACCAGCGTAAGACACATCAGCCTTGCATCGGCCACGCAATCGCCGGGGGTCCAGATGCCGCCGACATAGGCCCTGGGGAATCGCTTCAGTGCAGGCAGCAGTGCAGGCTCTTTCTCGATGCATTGATCGACACTCAGCGCGGTTTGCTCGCATCCGAGGGCTGCCTGGAAATGCATCTGATGCCGCTGCCCTTCCATCGTGATCTCGTCGTGGCACATCACCAGCTTGCCATTGCGCTGGAACCCGATCGGCCACTCACCGTCGCGCATCCAGTCGTCGAGTGTGTCTCGGCTGAGAAAAGAAAGTTCCAGCAACTGGCGCGTGCCCTGGTTCACTTGCGCCTCCCGGCACGCCATCAGAAACTGCATGCCCCATGCGTACTGCCGCCAATCGAGCGTGGGCCGAAATTTAATTGGCGCGTCGAACTGCAAAAGCAGTTTGGGCAGCGCACGCAGTGTGGCGGGCGAGGCCATCGGCTCGACATAGCTGTAACTCAACTGGGCGCCGTTGGCAAAGCTGCAGCCTTCGCCCGGGCCCGCCGCGGCGTCCAGCAGCATGACCTGATGCCCCTCGCGGGCCAGTTGGTAGGCACTTGCGCAACCGACGATGCCTGCGCCAATGATGCAGATCATGCTGTTCAGTCCAGGCCGGTCGGGTGCATCAAGTGCCAGCGCGTGGCCCGCTGGAACGCATGGCCGAGTTGCAAAATCGTTGCCTCACCGAAGCTCGGCCCGATCACCTGGACCGAGACCGGCATGCCCTCGACGGTGAAGCCCGCAGGGATCGCCAGCGAGCACAGGTTCAACAGGTTGACGAAGCGGCCCAGCAGCGACAGCGGCGTGGCCAATTCGTCGACTGCGGACACCGCGATGGCAGCAATGGCGTTGGTCGGAAAAATGCACACGTCCACCGTTGTCATCGACTGCCGCATGGCGGTCTGTGCGCGTGCCCTGGCGGCAAGCAAGCCTTGGTAGCTGGCCGCGGTAATGTCGCGTCCCAGCAAAATTCGACGCCGCACGTTCGGATCGAACGCCAGGTCGTCGCGCTCGAACAGTGGGCCGAGGTTCGCGTAACCCTCGGCGCTCATCAATTGCCCGGCGATCTGCATCGCCTCGTTGAGGCTGGTGGGCAGAGGCTGCTGGACGAGCGTCACGCCGAGGTCTTCGAACGACTGCAACGACCGGTCGTAGATGGCGAGCACTTCGGCATCCACCGCACCGCGTTCTTCATCCGGCAGCACCCAGGCGCGCATGCCCGCGACGGGGTTGTCGAGCAGTCGATCGGCCCTGCCGCCGGGCGCCGAAAAGGAAGCGGCGTCGAGCGGATCGGCGCCTGCGATCGAATCGAGCAAGATCGCGCAGTCTTCGACGTCACGAGTGATCGGCCCGACCGTGTCGTGCGTCGGGCACAGTTCGATCAATCCGTGACGGCTCACCAGGCCTTGTGTGGTCTTGAGACCGACCACGCCGCACAGTCCGGCCGGGATGCGAATCGAGCCGCCCGTGTCCGTTCCCAGCGCTGCACATGCGAGCCCGGCAGCTACGGCGACCGAAGAACCGCTGCTTGAACCACCGGGCACGCGATGAGTTTCCAGATCCCATGGATTCCACGGCGTTCCCATCACGGCGTTGGTTCCCCAACCACCGAATGCGTACTCCACGGTCTGCGTCTTGCCAAGCACGATTGCGCCGGCTTGCCGCAGCCGCTGAACGACAGTGGCAGTTACCTGAGCGATGCGTGGTGGTTGCGCCACCGAGCCTCCGCCGGTCGGCCAACCTTCGATGTCGAAGAGATCCTTTACCGCGATCGGCACGCCATGCAGTGGCCCGAGTGTCGTGCCGCCGCGGCGCAATTGATCCAGGCCGTCGGCCACCGTCAGGGCCTGTTGCGCATGAAGATCGACGTACGAGTGCAGAAGGGGATCGTGTCGTTCGATGCGCGACAAGTGCAATTCGACCAGCTCGCGGCTGCAGATGTCGCCGCGTACCAGCAAATCCCGCAGGACGGCAATGCTCGCAAAGGCCAGCGCTGTGTTCAGTGTTTCCATGATCTACGTACCCATGACTCGGCGCCCGCGCGCCAGCCGCGCCTCGAGCCATCGCGAGAGCATCGACAATGGAAATGCGATCGCGAAGTAGAAGACGCCTGCCAGCAGGAAGATGTGCAAAGGCAGGAAGGATTCGCTGCTGATCGCGCGTGCCGTGAGCATCAGTTCATCGGTCGCGATCAGAGCGCACAGTGAGCTGTCCTTGAGCAGTGAAACATAAGCGTTGAGCAGTGGCGGCATCATCACGCGCAGGGCCTGCGGAGCCGTCACATTCAAAAAAACCTGCCAGGGCGACATGCCGACTGTCAGGCCAGCCTCGGTCTGGCCCTTGTGTACCGAGGCGATACCGCCACGCAGGATCTCCGCGACATAGGCCGAACCCTGAAGCCCCAGACCGAACACCCCCGCCCAGAAGCCTGACAACGTAAGACCCGCTTGCGGCAGCACGAAGTAGATGGCGAGCAGCAAGGCCAGTAGCGGCACGGCCCGAATGAACTGCACATACGCGCTGGCGATACGCCGCAGGCTTGCACTTGAGCTGCGCAAGGCCAGCGTCAACAAGGCGCCCAGCAGCGCAGCCAGAACGAAGCCGCCCAGCGACAACCCAGCAGTCACTTGTGCTGCGGCGCGAAGTCGCGGACCCCAATCGGCCCACTGCTCGGCGTAGGCAGCGAAGAACGCGATCATCGCGCCACCTCGAGGCGTCGCTCGACGCTCGAAAACGCCCAGGTCAGCGGCAGCACCATGGCGGCGTACAACAACATGGCGGCGAGGTAGATCAACGTCGTCTCGAAGGTCGACGTCACCAGCTGTCTTGCGTAGAACATGATCTCTGGTACGGCGATGGCCGAAGCGATCGATGTGTCCTTGATCAACTGGCTGCAGTAGTTTCCCAGAGAGGGCAAAGTGACACGGAGCATTTGCGGCAGCAACACGAAGCGCAGCGTGTTTGCAGGTGTCAATCCGACGGCGAGTGCGGCCTCGCGTTGACCGATGTGCAGCGAGCGCAAGCCGGCCGTGAAGACATCGCAGAGCACGGCCGCCCCAACGAGTCCGAGTCCCAGACAAGCTGCGGTCACGGGCGACAGACGCACGCCGATCGACGCCAGCCCAAAATAGAGCACGAACAAATGTGCGAGTGCCGGCACGTTGCGCATCCATTCGGTCCACGCAGCGATCGCGACCTGCGCGATGCGGCTGGCGACGAAAGTCCTCACGAGTGCGAGCGCAAGTCCCGCCAGCACCGCCAGCGCAAAGGCACCGGCCGCGACCCGCAGTGCGGTGAGAGCGCCGACCGACAAGATATCGAGAATGGACAGAAGCGTTTCCATTGCCGGCTATGCCATCGAAGGCGTGACGGAACCAGAGACCTGGCGAAGGAAGGCGCGAGTGCGTGCGGCCTGCGGGTTGTCGATCACCTCTGCGGGCGTGCCCTGCTCGACGATGTGCCCGCCATCCATGAAGATCACCCGGTCCGCGACATCGCGTGCGAAGCTGATTTCGTGCGTGACCAGGATCATCGAACGGCCTTCCTCGGCGAGTTCCTTGATGACACCGAGGACCTCTCCGACCAGTTCAGGATCCAGTGCAGAAGTGGGCTCGTCGAACAGGATGACTTTTGGCCGTTGGGCAAGAGCGCGGGCAATGGCAACACGTTGCTGCTGGCCGCCCGATAGCTTCTCGGGGTAGTCGTCGGCCTTGTGTCGCAGATGCACCTTGTCCAGCATCGCGTCGGCGAGTTCATGAGCGGCGGCCCGCGATAGACCCCCCGCCCGCATCGGCCCGAGCGCCACGTTGTCGCGTACGTTCAAGTGCGGCCACAAGTAGAAGCCCTGAAAAACCATGGCCAACTCCGCCCGCTGCGGCGCGAGTTCCTTGTCGGTCATCAAGCGAAACCCGCCGCGCCGATCGGGCCGCTGGCCGATCCGTTCGCCCTCCAGATCGACAGAACCAGCGCTGGGCTTCTCCAGGTAATTCAGGCAGCGCAGGCAAGTCGACTTACCGGAACCACTCGGCCCCAGCAGCGCGAGCGTCTCACCTTTGTGCAGACTGAAGGAGATGCCATTGAGAACCTGAACATCGCCGAAGGACTTGACGAGGGAGTCGACGCGCAGCAGGGGCAGGGTGGCGGTGTTCATCTGTCGAGGCCGGGTTTGAACTGGATCTACTTGCAGCTCGGCAGTTGCCAGCCGACGGGGCGGTCGACGCCTGCACGCAGGTTCTTGCCTTCCGGTACGTACCAGACGTCTTGAACAAGACCGTAGCGCGCGCCGATCTTCTTGATGTCGCACTTCTCCCAAAGCTTGGCGATCTCGGTGTTCACCGACGCAGCGAGTTCGGGGTTGTCCTTGTTGAGGCCGAACACCACCTGTCCGAGGCCGGTGAGCAGCGGGAAGTCGGGGTTGGTGTCAGTGAACGCGTTGAAGCGCAGGCTCCATTGCGGGTTGCGCGAAATGGCGTACTGCACCACGGGTGGGTCGCCGATCACCGCATCGATGCGACCCGCCAGCATGTCCCGAACCGCGGCGTCGGAAGTGTCGTACTGGCTCAACTGAAGGCCGTTGATCTTTCGCAATTCCGGGATAAACGAGAAGCCGGTGATGGTGCCGACTTTCTTGCCTTCCAGGTCCTTCAACGTCGACCAGTTGGTCTTGGTCGATTGCATGATGCCGTTCTTGAAGTAGTGAATCGGATCCGACAGGGTCATGATCTTCGAGCGCTGCTCGGTCCAGCCCATGGTGCCGGCCATCACGTCGACGCGTTTGGTTTGCACCGATGCGATGGTGCCCGACCATTCCATCAATGCCGGCTTGACTTGCAACTTCAACGCGTCGGCCACGCGTTGCAGGATCTCGCCGTCGTAGCCGATCATCTTGCCGTCCTGATAGCCGGTGCCGGGCATGTCGCCGGTGAAGGCGATGGTGAGCTTGTCCTTGTCGACGGTTTCCGCGTGAACTGGAGAAAGCAGAAAGACGAGGCCCACGAGGGCGCACAGGGTGCGTGGCAGAGCCGATATCTTCATGGTGTTCTCCGGAAAGATGAAGGAGTTGCGAGTGGGTGCAGCGAGACCTGATATTCGCGATAAGTGGCTCCGCCCGCTGGCATCGACTGGAGCCACAATAGAACGTATGCGACATTCCGCGAAAACACCGGTACCGACCACCACAGGCACAGCGGCGTGAAGACGCCCGACCCCAACGGCTGGCTCGACACCGGGAACGAATCGACAAAGGCGCCACGCCGCCAAGCCGAACTGCGCATCGGGATCGTGCTGTGGCCGGGCTTCCCGCTGCTCTCGCTTGCCGGACTGTGCGATGCCTTGCGGCACGCAGCCGATCTCGGAGACCGCAGTCGCCAGGTTCGCTGCACCTGGCGCGTGCTGGGGTTGGAGGGCGAGTCGGTACTCGCCAGCTCGGGCATCTCGGTCCCGGTTCAGGAAGCGTTTTCGTCAACGTTCGATTTCGACTATCTCGCCGTCATCGGTGGGCTCCTCCCGCAAATCAGCCGTGTGTCTCGACGCTACCCTCGCTATCTGAAAGACGCCGCACAAGCGGGCATTCCGCTCATCGGCATCTGTACCGGAAGCTTCGTGCTCGCGCTGCATGGGCTGTTAACTCAGCGCGTGGCTTGTGTCCACCCGTTCCATGTCGAGGACTGGAAAGCGGCCTACCCTGAGCAGGCCTTCGTCACGAACACCGACTACCACATCGATCACGATCGCATCACCTGCGCGGGTGGCATCTCCATCATCGAACTGGCCGCCGAGCTCACGAGAAGACACTGCGGAGCTGGCACCTCCGCCAAGGTGATCCACCAGATGACCGTGGCACCGCGAAAGTCGAGTGGACACATTGCGCGGCGACAGGCGCTCGGCTACATCTCGACCGACAAGGAAAAGCTCCGACAAGTCGTGGTGTTGATGGAAAAGAACCTCTCGCCGCCGCTGGAGATCGGCGTCATAGCGCGCCTCGTCAATTCCAGCACCCGACAGCTGGGGCGTGCGTTCATTGCCGAGACGGGACTGAGTCCCTCCGACTACTACCGCACCTTGCGACTGAAGTACGGTCGGTGGCTGCTCACGACCTCTGACACGCCCGTCAACGAGATCGCCTTCGAATGCGGTTTCGCAGACGCATCGCACTTCATCCGGCACTTCCGTACGCAGTTCGGCATGGCGCCAGGCCGTCTGCGGCAGGCTTTCGCATTGACTGCAACGCAAGAAACGGCTTCCAGTCGCAGTGCTTAGTGCGCGCTCGAAGTCGAGGTCACTGAGTGACTTCGTTCCGGGTGGTTGATGCGGCGGGTCTGGCGACGCCTGTGTTTCGGAAGCAAGACCGGCGCTGAGTTGCCGGCGTTGAGTCTGCCGCTATCGGGCTTGCACTTGAGCCACAAAGGGGTTGCGCAGACAACCCAGGCTGGGCAGCGGCATCTCGCTGCACCCGTACTACATGGTGTCCGACGAGCTCAGAGCCGGAACCCTGGAGGCGCTTTTGCCGAGCTTTGTGCCTGAAGCGCTCGACATCAACGGCGTATTTTCGATGCGGCGCAACATGCCTACGCGAGTCCGTCACCTGCTCGATTTTTTCAAGGAATGGTCCCGCCATCCGCCCGACTGGGCATTGCCCAACACCGTCTCTAGAGCCGCCTGCGTTGCTTCATGCAGCGGTCATGCACAAGCCGATGATGTCGCGCACCTTCTGGACGAACACCGTGTCGGCCGAACTGCCCGGATGCGAAGAGTGCGCGGGGCATGATGGATCCTTGAGAATCGTCGATCGAAAACATTCAGAAGGCTTTCATGAAATCCATTCACCGGGCAACGATGCTTGCCGTCGGAGCGGTCGCTGTCATGACCGTGCAAGGCGCGTCACACGCAGCAGCCGCAGCGGGAGCCTGGCCCAGCAAGCCGATTCGTCTCGTGGTGCCGTTCTCCGCCGGCGGCGCGAATGACCTGATGGCGCGGGCCGCGGCCGAAGGTGCATCGAAGGCGTTGGGCCAGCCGATCATCGTCGACAACAAACCCGGCGCCGGGACGACCCTCGGTGCCGATGTCGTCGCCAAGAGTGCGCCCGACGGCTACACGTTTCTGGTGAGCGCCGCGGGCGTGATCTCCAACGGGATGATCAAGAAGACGATGCCGTACAATGACGAGGCGCTGGTGCCGGTCGCGATGATCGGGCTCGCGCCTTCGGTGATCGTGGTGCCGGCCGACGCGCCCTACGACAACCTGAAGGACTTCATCGCCGCATCCAGGAAGACACCCAACGGCTTTCATTGGTCGACGGCCGGCACCGGCAGCACGCCGCACTTTGTCGAAGGACTGCTCGAAACCAAGTACGGCGCCAAGCTCGATGTCGTGCCGTACAAGAGCGGCTCGGAGTCGATCACCGCGGTGCTGGGCAGCCAGGTCGAGGCCACGTCGGAAGCCAGCATCGTGGTGCTGCCCTATCTGAAGAGCGGCAAGCTCAAGGCACTGGCCGATACCTGGACGCAGCGCATCTCTGCCTACCCTGACCTGAAGACAGCCACCGAGCAGGGCTTCCCGGACATCAAGATCGCGCATTGGGCGGGCGTCCACGCACCGCGAGGCACGCCTGACGCCATCCTCGACAAGATGGCCGCAGCGGTCGACACGGCGATGAAAAACGCCACCACCGTGGAGCGCCTGAAGGGCATGGGCATCGAGCCCATCGGCGGCACACGTGCCTCGTTCGTCAAGTTCGTTTCCGAGGAACGGGCGCGACTGGGCAGCGTGGTCAAGGCGACCGGCATGAAGGAAGACTGAATGTCAACGGCGCGTTTAACCCTACGGTTTAACGCGCCTATTGTTTCCATACCGCGAACACCGAGGTTCTTTTCTTGAGGGTTTTTACTTAGTCATTCAGTTCAAAATTCAGTCCATCAGATCGGCACACCAGCCGGCCTGGGTGAACAGGGCCCCGAGCGAGGAGGCCGCCTTCAACGAGGCGGGTACTCATTCAAGACCGGTTCGAAATCATCCAAAAACGTATTTGAAGGAAACTGAAATGACTGTCTCGAAACTCCTCTCCGCCATTGCACTCGCCGTGATCGCCGCTTCGGGCGCTGCCCACGCTGAAACGTACCAAGGCGTCACTGCCGTGAGCTCGCAGCAAAGCCGCGAAGCCGTCAACGGCCAGGCCATCGTCGCTGCACGCAGCGGGAACATCTACGGCGACGCAGCTGGCGAAGGCGTGACCCAGTTGTCGGGCCGCTCGACCGACCGTGCTGGCGTTCGTGCCGAAGCTGTCGAAACCGCTCAATCGGCCAACCAGAATCTGGACCGCAAAGCCTTCGTGAACAGCGTCGTGCCTTCGCAGTACAAGATCCAGCGCACCAACACGCGCCAAGCCGGTCTGTAAAAGGCCAAGGCGCTACGGCGCCTGCAGCGCAACCTGAAATAGCGGGCCCATCGGGCCGCTATTTTTTTGCCTTACGCCGACTCACCCCGGGTCGCGCCGAAAGCAATCGGCCGAATGGTCATTGACCACGCCGGTCGCCTGCAGCCACGCGTAGACAATGACCGGCCCGACGAATTTGAAACCGCGCTTCTTCAGCGCCACGGACATCTGCTCAGACAACTCACTCTTGACCAGCCGCTCTGGCCCCGCATTGCGAATCGGCTCGTCGCCAGCCATTCCCCAGACGAATTTCGAAAAGTCCTCACCCGCCGCCTGCATCGCCAGATAGGCCTTCGCGCCGCCGATGGTCGCCAGAATCTTGGCTCGCGAGCGCACGATGCCGGCGTCCTGCATCAGCCGCTCGATATCAGCTTCGTCGAAGCGCGCGACTTTCTCGGGATCGAAGTTCTTGAACGCCTTGCGGAAGGCATCGCGCTTGCGAAGAATGGTCAGCCATGAGAGCCCCGCCTGGAAGCCGTCGAGCATCAGCTTTTCCCATAGCGCGCGGCTGTCGTGCTCGGGCACGCCCCATTCGGCGTCGTGGTACGACTGCAGCAGGGGGTTGGATTCCGCCCAGCCGCAGCGATGTTGCGCGTGCGCCTTTGCGGCGTCTGCGTTTGCAGCGCTCAAGGCCGGCCTTGCGCGTGGAGCACCGCCTTGAGCCGACGCACCTCGTGCTGCAGGTCCAGGATCAACGCCGCGGCATCGAGCCCGACACCGAAATCGCGCTCCAGCCGCCGTGCTTCTAGTGCGTGCTGCAGCGCAGCGCTATGAAAGCGCCAGTCGTCGGTGCGCGCCGGCACGGGCGCTTCGACCTCGACGATGCCGACTTCCACCAGCTGGACGACCCAGTCGATCTCGGCGCCGACCGCGTGCGCCAATTCGCTCGCGGCGAGCGGCCGGGCGCCGCTGATCGCGCTTGAAGACGTGGTGACAGTGTGTGTAGTGATGGTGTAGCTGGCCATGCTCAGTCTCCCGAAATGCCGAGGTGGCGACGTGGATCGAAAGGCGCTGCTTTCGCGAGTTGCTCGTAGGCCTGCCGCGCCGCGTCGGTGTCGGCGGGCGGCAGGGCGATCTCGAGCAGCAGGTAGAGATTGCCCCGCGGCTTGCCTGGCAGGCCGCGTTCTTTGAGCCGTAGCTTGAGCCCGCTGCGCGCATTGCGCGGCACGGTCACTTCGACCACGCCGCCACCCGGCGTCGGCACCTTCACCTGCGCGCCCAGCGCCGCTTCGGTCGGCGTCACAGGCAGCGTCATGTAGAGATCGCGCTCTTCGATGCGATAGAGCTTGTGTGGCGCGATGCGCACTTCGAGGTACAGGTCGCCGGCCGGCTCGCCGCCCTGGCCGGGCATGCCATGGCCCGTCAGCCGGATGAACTGGCCGGGATGCACGCCGGCCGGAATCTTCACGCTCAGTGTGCGGTTGACGAAGGCCGGCTGCCCCTGCGCATCGGTGTCGAGCGCGCGCAGGGTGATCTCGCGCTCGGCACCGTTGATCGCGTCTTCGAGCGAAATCTCGATGGCCGCGTGATGGTCTTCGCCTTTGGCGCGGTGGTTGCGGCGCTCGGCACCGCGGCGTTCCGAGGCACCGAACATGGAAGAGAAGAACTCGCTGAAATCGGCATGATCGGCCGGGCCATCATGGGGCCCGCGATGGAACTCGAAGCCTTCGTCCCAGCCCGGCGGCGGCTGGAAGTCACCGCCTGCACCTGGGCCGCCAGGACTACCGGCGCGGCCGCCCATGCCTTCACCACGCGCTACACGTGCCGCCAGCGCATCGTAGGCGGCGCGCTTTTCCTTGTCGCGCAGCACGTCGTTAGCTTCGTTGATGTCGCGCATGCGCACCTCGGCGTCGGCTTCCTTGCTGACGTCGGGGTGGTACTTGCGTGCGAGCTTGCGATAGGCCTTGCGCACCTCGTCTTCCGACGCGGTCGACGCGAGGCCGAGTGCTTTGTAGTAGTCCTTGAATTCCATGAAGTGTTCTTGTGTGCCGATGAACGCCGAAAAGAAACGTCTAGGCTATGGCGGCGCCGCCGTCGACGTTTTGCGCTAGCGCATACGCCGTCCATTTACTGCCCGTTCGCTCGAACTTCAAAGGTTGCGCGTTTCCGAGCACATCGGGTCCGATCGGTACGCCGAGCAGCGCGGCAAGCACATACAACGTGCCGCCATGCGCCACCACCAGCACGGGCGCCGGCTCGGCCAGCGCGGCTGCCAGCGCCCCGCGCTTGCGCTCGACGAAGCTCGCCAGCGTTTCGCCGTTCTCGGGGGCGCAGGCCCAGTCGATGTTGGCCGACGAGGTGCCGATCAGGTCACCAAAGTGGCGCTCGCGCAGGTCTTCGCTCTCGAGCGGTACCAGCTTGAGCGTGGCGCCCACGGCTTTCGCGGTGGTCAGCGCACGGTTCGCGTCGCTCGCCACCAACGTGCGGATCGGCTCGCCCGCAAGCACTGCGGCCGCTCGTGCCGCTTGCTGCAACCCGAGCTCGCTCAAGGGTTCGTCGACCGCCTGAAAAATGCGCAGCGCGTTGCGACCTGTCTGACCGTGGCGCAGAAAGTAGAAGTGATCGCAGGCCGGCGTCAGCGGCTCCGCGGCAGCGAGGCGAACGAGTTCTTCGTAGCCTGCGGGATGCTGAACCGTGAAATGAGGAGGCGTCGAAGGTGTGGTCATTCAATACACAAGCTGCAGCGGCCGCCCCTGGCGCTGTGCCTGGACGTCCGCCGGATGGAAGGGCAATGGCTGCCATTGTTTGGCAGCGAACATCGGCAGTTGATCGTACGCGCGTGGCGATGCCGGGTCGCTGCTCTGGCCATACGTCAGCAGGCCCTGCGCAACGGGGCCGCGCTCATCGAAGGTCACGACCTGCAGGTAGCCGGTGCCGGAGTTGACGTTGTAGCCCTTCGAGTCGATCGCTGTCTGACCTTGCGTGCTGAGCTTGTTGAGCACACCTTCGAATTCTTCGCCTCCGTGCAGGCCGATTTTCTCGCCGCGCACCAACCGGGATTGCGGATTGCCCAAGGGTGTGTCGAGCGCGAAACCCGCGACTCGCAGCGTGTTCGCGGCTTCGGCCAGCGCCTTGAATACGGCCGTGCGAATGGCAGGCGTTGCCATGCCGAGTCCGGCCGGCGTTGTCACGGGCTGGGCCGGATCGAACGCCACGCGCCAAACGCCGGGCATGTCTTTGGCGGCGCGCCAGAACTCGCGGAACAGCGGCGCACCGCGAGACGCGGCGTTGCTGGTGCGGTCCCACGCAGTGAGTACACGGCAGCCGGCAGCCTGATCCGCCGTCAATGTCGAGGCGCTTTCAGCGCACGCCGCCGCGAGGTCGTTCATCACCAGCGTGCCGGCGAGGTTCTTGTCGCGAAAGATCACGCTGCGCAAGTCTGCAGCGCTCATCCGGTTGCCGGGAAGGCCATCGGTACCGGCAAGCCGACCGCGGATTTCCATGATGCCGCTGCGCGTGCGCAAGCGTTGCGGCTTGCCGATCAAGCCGACCAGAGGAGACACACCGGGCATCGGCGCGATGTCCGGGTTGCTCAGCCAGAAACTGTCGTTGCTGTTCTGCACATAGTCGGGCGTGATGACGACCGGCATGCGCGCCGGCGCGATCAGGCCGGGCGACGCCGCTGTGCTGTCGCGGCTCCAGGCACAGGCGCTGCGCGATCCGTCGAGCACCGGCAGATTGGCCGCGTTGAGCAGCGCGGCCGCGGCGGGCGAGGGCGTGCAGGTCTTCAACATATCCGCCGACACATCGGGCACCACCGACAGATCGGCATACATCGCGTTGCCGTCACGGTCCGCCGCGATGGTGTTGATCCACGGCATGCCCTGGTTGCCCATGGCAGCACGCAACTCGCTCACGTTGCGCGCCTGGCCCATGCGGATCCAGCTGTCGGCCGATCGTGTGTTCAACGTGTTGGCGTCGCGCAGTGCATAGGCGCGTTGCGCTGTCCAGCCGAGGCCGGCGCGCGGCAGCGAGATCACCGGACCCCAATCGGTCGAATAAAAGGTGTGCTGCAGCGGCGCGCCACAGTCACCTGCTCCCCCGCTGCCGGACGGCAGGGTGACGGTGCGCACCGCCATGCGCTTGGGCTCGCCGTCCACCCAGTAGACAGTCGGGTCGGCCGGGTCGAGCTTCAGTTCGTAGAGCGTGAAGCGCTTGCCGGTCGACACGGTGTGCGTCCAGGCGACATCCTTGTTGAAGCCGATCGACACGATGGGGCTCAGCGCACCGGCTGCGCCCATCACGTCGAGCTGGCCGGGAATGGTCTGGTGAACCTGCCAGAAGCGGTTGATACCAACCCACGGAAAGTGCGGGTTGCCGAGCAACAGGCCCTTACCGTCGGGCGTCGCGTTGCGGCCGAAGGCCCAGCCGTTCGAGCCGAGTTCGCCGCCTTGCGGGTTGGCGTTGAAGCTATAGCGCGCGATCTCGGCGATCGACGCTTCAGGGACGACTGCTGCAGCGGTTTTGACTACCGGAGGCACCGCCGCCAGCACCGCACCCGCCAGTGCGCCGATACCGCCTTGCACCATCGACAACTCGGTCGATCGCGCGAGGTCGCTCGTGGTCATCGGGCGCACCCACGCCTTGCCGCGACAGGGTTCGGGCAAGCCGGCCATTCCCGTGTCTTGCAGGTAGCGGTTGTAGCCGGCCACATAGCCGCGCATCAGCGCCTGCGCATCGGGACTGGCAGTGGCAGCGGCCCGCGCCAGCGCGGCGTCGTCCATGTGAGAGCGCACGAAAAAATCGATGCGCGCGTTGGGCATCTTGACGAAGCCGAAGTCCCCGGCGGTCTGGGCGCCGAGGAATTGCGAGCGGTCGCCGCGAAGCGTGAGCAGGTGCTCGGCCGTTTGGCACACGTTGTCTTGCGCATGCGCATAGGCGGTGCCGTAGCCGAGGCCTTCCCAGTCAGGCGCCGTGATGTGCGCGATGCCGAAGGTGGTTCGCTCGATGGTCACGCTTCGCGCGTTGGCCGACAACGCAGAGCCACTGGCAGCAAGCAGGGCGCCCGCGGCCATCGACACGAGCGCCGTGGAGAGCCGGAAACGAGCGGGCATCCTGAACGATCAGGCTAGAACTTCGGAATGCGCAAGGTCTTGCTGATCATCAACGTGCCCGACAGGCCGAACAGCAACGTCAGCGGGTGCAAGGCCCACGGGCCAACCAGCCAGACGCCGCCCCAGATCGCCTCGCCGATGCGGCCTTGCCAGGCGGCGAGCGCGAGCACGCCGACCAGCGCAACGCTGGTTGGAATGGGCGTGCCTTCGAAAAACTTGACCTTGTCGGCGCCTTCGGACAGCGCCTCGGCGGTGACGTTGTAGCGCGCCAGCCGGCTCACGCCGCAGCACACGAAATAGATCAGCAACAGGCAGTCCCAACCTCCCTTGAGCCCGGCGGCAAACGCCAGCGCAGCGGGTGCGACGCCAAAGGAAATGATGTCGGCGAGCGAGTCGAGCTCGCGGCCTAGCGCCGAGTGCGTCTGGCGCCAGCGGGCGATGCGGCCGTCGAATACGTCGAAGATAAAAGCAGCCGGTGCCAGCGCGGCGGCCCACAAAAAATGATCGATCGACTGGCTCGCCACGAAAGCCATCGCCAGGAACACAGCGCCCACGCCGCACGCCGCATTGCCGAGCGTGAACATGTCAGCCAGATGGAAGCCGCGAATCATCGAGAAGTGCTTGCGCGCTGGCGGTGCGGTGTTGGGCGTAGACATGCAGGGCTTTTCGACAGAGGAGGTGGAAAGCACCTTAGCGCAAACGCAAAGCCGTTTCTGTAGTCGCGTTCCGATGTTCGCGATCGAATCGACAGGGCGCTCAGCTGGTGCGCGGCATGGACTTCGAAGCGGGATGGCAAGTCGCGCATGAGCGCATCGGCGCGCCCGACGACCTCGATGGCCGCTTCTTCAACTCGACAATGCGGCTTCGAGCGGGCCGGCGACGCGCGCGACCAGCGCCTCGCGGGCGGCCGGTGCAGTCCAGCGCAAGCGACGGGTGCTTTCCCATTCGGGATGGCTGCGAGCGGGACGTGCTGCGCGCACCGCCGGCGCCACATCGCGACCGGCGCTGCCGCCGACTGCGATGCGTTCGGTCGCCGCGTGGCCGCGGCGCTCCAGCGCCTGTGCCAACTGCAGCTGCCAAGCCGCCATCACCACCAGCACGCTGTCTTCGATGCTCAGCTCCTGCACGTCGCGCAGCATGTTCATCAACTTGCGGCCGAACGGCCCCCAGCCTTGCGACACCGCACCGCCGATGGCGCCGCCCAGCGCAGCACCGGCACCGAGCGACAGGCCGGCCAAAGCGAGGTCGGCCACCACGCCCACCGCAACGCCTGCGACCACGCCTTTGCCCATCAACAGGCCGGCCGCCTTCATGGCCTCGGGCTCGAAGAAGTCCAGCGTCCAGCGGCCCTCGATGGCTTGCAGCGGCGCTTCGTCTGCATCGCCTTGCCGAAACCCGTAGAGCGCGAGCAGGTCGTCCGTACAGCGCTGTGCCTTGTCGGTGACGGACTGGCGCAGCGCCGCGACCATCGCCTGGCGCTGGGCTGCGTCGGCGAACGCTGCGGCCGACGCTGTGCGACGCACGGCCGCCGCATCGACCAGCAGTTCGGCGATGCGGGCCGCCGCGGCGTGGCGTCGATGCGCGGCTTCGGCTTCGAGTTGTTCGACAGCCCGATGCAGCGGTTCGCGGTGATCGCGCAGCAAGGTCGCGAGGTCGCGATACAGATCACGCTCGGCACCGGTAAAGGGCGCTGCCGCGTCGAAGCGCACAAGCACGTGCAGGCCGTAAGCCGACAGCAGTTCCTTCCACGCGGGCTCGCGGCTGGCCGCATCGCGCACGAAATTCAATACCGGCAACACCGGTCGCGCGCATGAATTGAGCAACTCGATCTCGGCGCGAAACTTGGGCAGCACAGGCTCGCGTGCATCGATGACGAGAAATGCCGCATCGACATCGAGCATCGTGCGCAGCACCTTGGCCTCTTGCTCGAAGGTGCCGTGCGCCTCGGGGCTCTGAAGGAATGCGCGAATGCGATCGGGCGGTGTGTGCGTGGTGTCGAAGGCTTCGAGATGCTGTCGCAGCGACACCGCGTCTTCAAGCCCCGGCGTGTCGAAAAACCGCACGATGCTGCGGCCGTCGATGCGCAGGTCGACGCTCTCGACATGACGGGTTGTGCCGGGCCGCTCCGACACCTCGCCAAAATCGACGCGACGGGTCAGCGTGCGCAGCAGCGAGGTCTTGCCGGAGTTGGTATGGCCGACGACTGCGATGCCGATGGCTTGAGGGTCGCTGCTGGCAACAGACAGCTTGTCGTTCATGAACGGACGCCCGCTTCTCCACGGCCGGTGAGCGCTGCGCTGTCGTCTTTTAAAACGCCATCCTCCTGCCATGGCGCGATGCCGACCTCGACCATCCAGTCGCGCCAGCGTGCCGGCGTGGCCGACACGCCCCACAGCCAAAGTCGGCATTCACCGCACCGGCTCTGCACTTCGCGCACGAAGCGTTCCGCACCACGGTCAGGGCTCGATGCGCCGTTGCACACGAGGATCACGCGTGCAGGTCGCGCCCCAGTCAACGCGGCGAGCAGTTCGCCGCGCTGGGCTGCGCTGCCATCGACTTGAACATGGTGGGCGGCAGCCGGAACAGCAAGAGCAGGCGGCCAGGGCGCCTCGTCGGGCAGCTCGAAACCGATGATCCAGAGCGCCTTCGAGGTGTCGCTCGCGGCCAGGCCGGGCACTGCACCTTGTCGCATGCGTCCACCGTCGGCATCGACCACGCGGGGCGCTTGAAGTGCATCGAAGCGTGCCAGCAACTTCAGGTAGTAGGCATTGCGCAGGTCAGGCTGAAGCGCACTTTTGCGCGCCTGCCAGACGGCGGCGCTCAACAGTGCGAGCAGCAGCCGAGGCAACAGGCCGTAGGCCACGACGCAGCCGGTCAGCCACAACGCCCATGCGCGCTGGCCGGCAAGCGACGCGGTATCCGGGGCGGCACTCGGCGATGAAAGCACCGTCTGTGCATCCGGCACTGGAAAGCCGAGCCACGATGGCAGTGCGCCGAGCCACTGCACGCTGCGCACGAAAAACCCGGGCTCGAGAATCGTCGTCTCCCAGCTCAGCGTGTAGTTGCGAAACGCCAGCGAGAAGAGCAGGGCGGCGACGATGACCGCGAACGAAAGCGTCCAGATCGTATGGCTCACGAATCCGAGTGCCCACGGCAGCAGCCGCGCACGTGTCAACAAGCCGGTCGTCGCGCGCACCAGCACCGGCGCTTGCCCGCGCTTGCCACCCGCCACATGCGCAGTGAGTGCGAGCCAGATCGAGCCGAACGACGCGCTGAACGAGCCGAATGAGCCGAACGGAAGCACGAGCCCGATGAGCCATACCAGTAGCGTCAGCAAGTGCAGTCCGAGCAGGCTGACCAGCGCGACCATCACGTTGATCTTGCGATCGCCGCCGATCACGTTGCCGGCCACGCCGAGCCCCGCGAGCACCACCACAGCGACGATGGCCAGCAAGATCCACGGGGCCGAGGCGCGCATGCGTTCGACTTCGGCTTCGAGCCCGATGCGACGCCCGAGGATGCGGGCGCGTTCGGTGATGCGAGCGGCGCCGGTGAGATGCAGCGACGACATCGCGGTACGCACAGCCTCCGCGTCGTCCAACGGGCCGGTCGTTTCGACCCACCGCACCGATTCCGTGACGACCGCGTCTGCCAGTGTCGTGTTCAACAAGTTCCTTGGTCGTTATGAGTCTTGGTGGGAGGGCGCGGAAATTATGCCCGCCACACAGGCCACGACCACAACGGAAAACGGGGCCGCGTACGGCCCCGTTGAAAGCATCCCTCTCGGAATCGCGTTGCGCTGATGCGCTCTCGTTGCTTTCGATCCGCTTTCAGCGAAGGCCGAAGAACGAAAGCACTGCGACAACGACGACGACCAGGCCGACGATATAAATGATGGAATTCACGGCAAGCACCCCTCTTTGTTTAAGACGGATGAATGGTCGTGGCAAAGCGCATATTGGATTGTCGGCGGCGGTCGGCGCGCGCTGTAGGACTCGCGAATCAAACGCGGTCGTTCATCGGTCCGTCGAATCAGTCGTCTTTGCCGTCGCCCAGAAAGCCACCGCTCTGGTGCGCCCACAGACGCGCATACAGGCCGTTCTTCGACAGCAGCGTCTTGTGATCGCCTTCTTCGACCACGCAGCCTTCGTCCAGCACGATGAGGCGGTCCATCGCCGCGATGGTCGACAGCCGGTGCGCGATCGCGATCACCGTCTTGCCTTCCATCAGCGTGTAGAGGCTCTGCTGGATCGCGGCTTCGACTTCGGAGTCGAGCGCGCTGGTGGCTTCGTCGAGCAACAGGATCGGCGCGTCCTTCAGCATCACGCGCGCGATGGCAACGCGTTGCCGCTGGCCGCCCGATAGCTTGACGCCGCGCTCGCCCACGTGCGCGTCGTAGCCCTGCCGGCCTTTGGCATCGCCGAGCGTCTGGATGAACTCGTGCGCCTCGGCACGCTCTGCGGCTGAACGCACGGCAGCGTCGCCCGCGTCGGGCCGGCCGTAGTCGATGTTGTCGGAGACCGATCGGTGCAGCAGCGACGTGTCTTGCGTGACCATGCCGATGTGGCGCCGCAGCGAGTCTTGCGTGACCTTGGCGATGTCTTGCCCGTCGATCAGGATGCGTCCGCTTTCCAGATCGTGGAAGCGCAGCAGCAGGTTGACCAGTGTCGATTTGCCGGCGCCCGAGCGGCCGACGAGACCGATCTTTTCACCCGGCGCCACGGTGAGCGTCATATCGTCGATGACGCGGCGGCCGCCATCGGAATACCGAAAGCTCGCGTGATCGAAGCGGACCTCACCGCGCGGCACCACCAGCTGCGTCGCGGCCGGCACGTCGAGCACCGTGCGCGGAAGCGACAGCGTCTTCATGCCGTCCTGCACGGTGCCGATGTTCTCGAACAGGCTCGTCATTTCCCACATGATCCAGTGCGACATGCCCTGCAGCCGCAATGCCATGGCGGTCGATGCGGCGACCGCGCCGATGCCGACCGCGCCGTTCGACCACAGCCACAGCGCCATGCCGCACATGCCGGCGGTGAGCCCCATGCTGAGTGCGTGATTGGTGATCTCGAACAGGCTGACCAACCGCATCTGCCCGTAGCCGGTGTGCATGAACTCGCGCATCGCGTCGCGCGCAAAGCCGGCCTCGCGCTGCGTGTGCGAGAACAGCTTGACGGTCGCGATGTTGGTGTACGCATCGGTGATGCGGCCGGTCATCAAGGCGCGCGCATCGGCCTGCGCCTTGCCGACCTTGCCGAGGCGCGGCACGAAGAAAGCGAGCTGTGCCAGATAGAGCGCGAGCCAGATCACGAAGGGCCATATCAGTTGCGTGTCGAGCACGGCGACCAGCACGATCATGGTCGCGATGTAGACGCCCATCGCCACCAGCACGTCGGCCAGCACGAAGACGGTATCGCGCACCGCCAGCGCGGTCTGCATCACCTTGGCCGTGATGCGGCCGGCGAACTCGTCCTGGTAGAAGGCCATGCTCTGCCCCAGCATCAGCCGGTGGAAGTTCCAGCGCAGGCGCATCGGCAGGTTCACCGCCAGCGTCTGGTGCTTGACGATGGTCTGCAATGCAACCACGCCGATGCTCGCCGCCAGAGCGAAGCCGAGCCACATCAATGTGGTGCCGCGCTCGTCCCACAAGCGCGCCGGCACCTGGCCACCGAGCCAGTCGACGATGCGACCGAGCATCGCGAACAGCAGTGCCTCGAACGACGAAATGGCTGCGGTGAGCAGCGCCATCGTCGCGATCTTGCCGCGCACGCCGTCCGTGCAGGCCCACAAGAAGGCGAAGAAACCGTGCGGTGGCAGCGGCGGTTCGGCGGGCGGATAGGGGTGAAGAAGCTTCTCGAAAAAGCGGAACAAGGCAAGCAAAGGGGTCGGTCTCCAGCGTCGATGCGCGATGGTGGAATTGTCTGCGATGCGGGATGGTCGCCGGGTGCGTGCGGCTATGTCGCGACCGCAAGTGCTTCTCATGCAACCGCTTCCCCTGTTCGCCAAAGTTACGGGCGCAACCGGGGGTTCAGCCGGTCGCTCAGAAAGTCGATGAAGCTGCGCAGCTTGGGTGCCATGTACTGCCGGCTCGTGTAAACGGCGAACAGCGTCACCGCGGGCGCCGCGTAGTCCGGCACCAAGCGCGTGAGCACGCCGCTTGCCAGGTCGTCGTCGACCAGCCACGCGGGCAAGAACGCCATGCCCATGCCGGCGCGCACTGCATGCAATGTGAGCGTGGTGTCGTCCGACAACATCACCGGCCGCAGTCGCAACGGTGCCTGTCGTCCGCCCGAACCCTTGAGCGAGAGCCCTTCGATGTTGACGTAGCTCGGCACGATGGCGTCGAGCTTGGCGAGGTCGGCCGGCGCCGAGGGCTCGCCGATTCGACGCACGTAGCGGGTCGCCGCCACCAGATGGAACTGCACCTTGCACAGCGACCGCGCGATCAGCGCGGCAGAAGGCTCCTGCGTCGCCCGCAGCGCCAGGTCGTAGCCATCGGCGGCCAGATCGATCTTGCGGTTTTCCAGATGGATGTCGATCAACACTTCCGGGTACTGCTCGCGATAGTCGGCGAGCACGCGGGCGAAGCGGGGCGTCGCACACCAGACCGGCGCACTCACTTTGAGCCGGCCGCGTGGTGCTTCATTGCGCTGGCTGATCGTGGCTTCGGCTGCGTCGAGCATGTCGAGCGCCTGGCCGCTTTGCTCGTACCAGGCGGTGCCCGCTTCGGTCAGGCTCAGGTGACGGCTGGAGCGGTTCAGCAAGCGCGCGCCGAGCGACTTTTCGAGCTGTGCGATGTGCTTGCTGACCATCGGCGGCGACATCGAAAGCCGCTCGGCTGCTGCCGTAAAACTGCCCGACTCGACGACGTCACGAAACACGCGGAGGCTGGTCATTCGGTCCATCGATGCTTTCCTCAGAAGAAACCGATCATTGAATGCACGGCTCTCGAATTCTGCAAGGGAAATCACTACATTCGATGTGAAGGAGCTTTGCCATGACCACGAATGCCACCACGAACCCAGCGACCCCGCGCTTGCCGACCTACTTCATATCCCATGGCGGCGGCCCCTGGCCCTGGATGAAAAAAGAGATGGGCAACGCCTATGCGCAACTCGAGGCCTCGCTGTCCGACATGCCGCGGCAAATCGGCCGCAAGCCGCGCGCCATCCTGATGGTGTCTGCCCACTGGGAAGAGTCCGCCTTCACGGTGATGGGCAACCCCAGGCCGCAGATGATCTACGACTACGGCGGCTTTCCCGCGCACACATACAAGGTGCAATACAACGCGCCCGGCTCGCCGACGCTGGCGCGCCGCGTGATGGAACTGATCGAAGGCGCGGGCCTGCCGGTGGCGCTCGATGTCGAACGCGGCTTCGATCACGGCACCTACTCGCCGATGGTCGCGATCTATCCCGAAGCGGATGTACCGGTCGTTCAGTTGTCACTGATGCGCGGGCTCGACCCGGCCGCACATCTGGCGCTGGGCCGCGCGCTGGCGCCGCTGCGCGACGAAGACGTGCTCATCGTCGGCAGCGGACTGAGCTATCACAACCTGCGCAACTTCGGCCCGCAGGCGCACGACGTGTCGAAGGCCTTCGACGACTGGCTGGACGATGCGGTGGTGCAGGGCGCGCCGGCCGAACGCGCGAAGCAGTTGGAGGCGTGGTCGTCAGCGCCGGCAGCACGTATCGCGCATCCGCGTGAGGAGCACCTGATTCCATTGATGGTGGCCGTGGGTGCGGCCGAAGGCGATGTCGGCGAGCGGATCTATCACGAAGACGCCTTCATGGGCGGACTCGTGGTGTCGAGCTTCAGGTTCGGCACAGCGGCGAACGCCTGAGTGCGTCCTGCGCGCCCGGCGTCGACGCGCACCGCCCCTCAGCTGCGCCGCGTCTCGCCGTCTTCGTTGACCAGCCCGACGCGCGTTTGCCGGCCCCACGTGCCGCGCCCGGTCAAAAAGGTCCACCAACCCCAGGCTGCGCCCGTGTGCCGAAGGAGTTGAAAGGTAAACGGCTCGACGATAGCGGCCAGAAAGGCCTGCACCATGTTCACCTCGCTCTGCTCGCCGATCCAGCGGCGGTACAGGTACACCGACCACAGATGGAACAGCAGGTCGAGCACGATCTTGGCCCCGATCACACCCGCCGCAGGCGCCAGCGCGCCGAGGTTGCCCTCCACGATGTACACCAGCAGCAAGGCAAAGGCGGCCAGCCCGTACAGCGGCTGCAGCGTGTCGATGGCTTTCACCGGAAGCATCAGCGTGCCGAGCCAGCCGTAACGCCGGTCGCCGACCATCGCGCGGTACCAGTACTGCGTTTGCAGGAAGCCACCGAACCAGCGGCGACGCTGGCGCAGAAAGGGCATCACACCGCTCGGCGCATCGGTGTGCGCCTGTGCATCGCCGAGCACGCGCACGGTCCACGGCAATCCGTGCGCTTGCGCATAGCGGTGCAGGCGGTGGATGAGCTCGTAGTCCTCGACCAGGCAGTCGGTGTCGAAACCGCCCACCGCACGCACTGCGTCGAGCCGGAAACCGGCGAACGCGCCGGAGATCAGCAGCAGCCCGTCGACCCGCATCCACGCGTAGCGCGACAGAAAATTACGGATGTACTCGTACGTCTGAAACCACTGAAAGCAGCGGCCCGCCAGTGTGCGGCTGCACACCGGCGTGATGACGCCCGTCGCGGCCACGAGATCGGGCTCGGCCGAAAACGCATTGCGCACGGCTGCGATGGCCTTGACGTCGAGCAGCGTGTCGCCGTCGACCGTGAGCACGGTGTCGGTGTCGATGCAGGCAATGGCAGCATTGAGCGCGACCGCTTTGCCACCGTGCGGCAACCGCAGCCAGAAAAGACCGGGGTGGCTGGTGCTGGCTGCGCTCAACTGTCCGAAGGCGGGCCGCGTGAGGCCGTAACGCGTCACGAGCAACTCGGCGGTGCCGTCGGTAGAGCCATCGTCGGCAATGACGATGCGATCGGGCACATCGGTCTGGCCGAGCAACGCGGCCAGCGTGACCGGCAACACGGCCGCTTCATTGTGCGAGGCGACGATCACGCCCAGCGTATCGCGCTGCACGTCCGTCGCGCCGACGCGCGCAGGCAAAGCGGCGGGCCGTCGCAGGATCGGCAACGTGTGCCAGCCGACGAAGAGCAGCAACACGGTGTCGTACAGCACATACGCCACCCCGACCGACCAGCCCCACACACCGCCGACCTTGAAGGCCATCGCGAAAAGGGCGATCCACAACACGAGCACGCTGCTGTGGATCAGCACGCTGACCAGCGGCGTGGGCGGCGGCGTGAGCCGCGGGGATGCGGCCACGAACGCGCTGCGAAGGGAATCGTTCAAGGAAAGGATGCTCGAAAAAGTGCCCGGGAAGATGCCCGAAAAGAGGCCGTTAACGCAGGGGACAATCGCCCCGGTTCATAAGCTGAGTCGGTTCTGCCCTGAAAATTCCCTCGATGCTCCCACACGCCCGCTACACCAAGACCGCCATGCTGTTGCACTGGCTCATCGCCGCGCTGATGGCGGTCAACATCGCGTTGATCCTGGCGGTCGATCTCTTTCCCGACGACTGGGTTCGGCCTGCGGTCGACACCCACAAGTCGATCGGCATCACGGTCCTCGGTCTGGTGATCTTGCGGCTTCTGTGGCGCTTTACGCACCGGCCGCCGGCGATGCCCCTTTCTTACGGTCGGCTCGAAAGCTTCGCCGCACACGCTGCACACGGCACGCTGTATGCATTGATGATCTTGCTGCCCCTGTCGGGCTGGATGCACGACTCGGCCTGGAAAGACGCCGCCGCCCATCCGATGCACCTTTTCGCCCTGGTGCCCTGGCCGCGCATCGGCTGGATCATGAACATCGAGCCCGCGACCAAGGAGATGCTGCACGACAAGTTCGGTGCGCTGCACATCTGGGCCGGCTACATCCTGTACGGGCTGTTCGCGCTGCACGTGGCGGGTGCCCTCAAGCACCAGTTCATCGACAAAGAACCCGAACTCCAGCGCATGCTTCCATGAACTTTCCGCCAGATTCCGACGCCGGCGCCCGCGCCTTCATCGAACGCATCGACGCGCTGTCGACGCACCACGATCCGGTGCACGAAGGCGTGCGCGTGCGCTGGCGTCGCTTCGGCAACACCGAGACCGACATCACCTACCCGCCGCTGGTGTTGTTGCACGGCGGCCATGGCAGCTGGATGCACTGGATCCGCAATGTCGAGGCGCTGTCGGCCGAACACACGCTGTGGTTGCCCGACATGCCGGGCTTTCTCGACTCCGACAAGCCTTTGCCGATGGCCGACGGCCAGGCGCCGATCGATCCGTTGCTGACGGCGCTGGGCGGCACGCTCGACATGCTGATCGGCGCCGATACGCCAGTCGACCTCGGCGGGTTCTCCTTCGGCGGACTGGTGGCGTCGACCTTCGCCACGCGGCGTCCGGTGCGTCGGCTGGCGCTGGTCGGCAGCGGCGGCCATGCGTCGCTGCGGCGCCTCACGCTGGACATGATCAACTGGCGCCGCTCGGTCGATCGCGAAGCCGAGCGTGTCGCCTTGAAGCACAACCTCGACGCGCTCATGCTGCACGACAAGGCTTCCGATCCGCTGGCTTTCGAGATCCACGACGTGTCGTGCCACGGCACGCGATTCCGCAGCAAGGACGTGTCGATGGCCGGTGGGCTGCAGGCGGCGATCGACACGCTGACCTGTCCGTTGCTGCTGATGTGGGGTGAGTACGACGTCACCGCCGACCCGCGGCCGCTGGTGGCGCGATTGACTGCCGGTCATCCGAATCGCGGGGGCGCGGTGGTCGATGGCGCCGGTCACTGGACGCAGTACGAGCGCGCCGACGAAGTCAACCGTCAGCTGCTGCGCTTCTTCGACTGATGCCGATGTAGTGCACGCGGCCCGTGTCCTTCCAGCCGCCTGGCGCTGTTGCTGGGCTTGCCCTCGGCAGTTCGCACGGATCGCAGGGTGGAGTAAGTGAATCTGGCATCGTGCCGGCAATGATCGCCTGAGAGTGTTGCAAAGAAGTGGTTGGGGTTTTCGGAATACTGTATAAAAATAAGGGGTATCCTTTTAGCTCCAGCAACTGCACAATACTGGATGGATGTACAGATATTAGCGCCGACAGCGGTTAAGGACTACCCCCAAACCTGGAACGAATTCCTCGACTGGTTTTCCACCGAGGACGATTGCCTTGCCTATCTGGAGCGGCTGCGTTGGGATAGCAACTTCGTCTGCCCGAAGTGCGGCGGTATTGGCGAGGCATACCGAGCCAGCCGCACTCGTTTGATGTGTCGTGGCTGCCAGCACCAGACTACAGTGACTGCCGGCACGATCTTCGATAAGACCCGCACGCCGCTGCGTGTGTGGTTGGCCGCCGCCTGGTATCTGACTAACCAGAAGCAAGGCGTCAGCGCCTTGGGATTGCAGCGTGTGCTCGGCTTGGGCAGCTACCAGACGGCCTGGACGATGCTGCACCGATTCCGCCGGGCGATGGTTCGCCCCGGTCGGGATCAACTCAAAGGCGTGGTCGAGGTCGACGAGACCTACATGGCGCTGACCGACCGTGAGGACCCACCCATCAAGACCGGGCGCAAGCGCAGCACGTCGAAGTTGCTGGTCGCCGTGGCCGTCGAACTACTGGAGCCCAAGGGGTTTGGCCGCATCCGGCTGCGTCGCATTCCCAAAGCTTCGGCGCAATACCTGATTCCGTTTGTCCAAGAGAGCATCGAGCTCGGCGCCCAAGTGCGCACTGACGGTGCGGCCGCCTACAAGCCGCTGAAGGATTTGGGCTACGACCACCAGCGCACTGTGATGCTCGGCTCGGACGTGCCTGCACATGTCTCGATGGCTGGTGTCCATCGTGTGGCGGCCCTGGTCAAGCGCTGGATTCTTGGGACGCACCACGGCTCGGTGCAGCCCGAGCACTTGGACGCCTACCTCGACGAGTTCGTCTTTCGCTTCAACCGCCGAACCTCAGGCTCGCGCGGCATGCTGTTCTACCGGTTGCTTCAGCAGGCCGTGGTCACGGCGCCCGTGACCTATGCGGATGTGATTCAGTCGAGCGCCTCATAAGGGCCAAGGCGGTCGGCTACGGTTTCCTCAGGGCCTGAATTGCAATCCAGAAGCAGGCGAGCGCACCAACTATTGACGCGACCAGGAGTGGCCAGTCCAAGACCGAACTTGCGCCTACGACGACCCTTTCATACCGACTTAACGAAGGAATCAATATGACGAGACCCAACGTCACGTAAACCCCAACTCGAACGAAGTTTGTTTTTTTCATAAAAGTAATCTCCCACCGACCATTCATTCGAGTGCAACGTCGAGTTCCCAGCGACGCGCTTGTCATTCTGAAGATCAAGAAGCCACCGTTCTGCCGCTGCTGCATCCTGCGACAAGGCCTGTTGTCGGCTGTTGTAACCCGTTGGCCTTGGAGCGTAGCGCTTCCCCGTGAACATCGCTAGCATCTGTACGTTTATCCAGTAGTTCTGCGGTCGCTGGAGCTAAATGGATACCCCTTATAAAAATACAGTTAACGATTCATCATGGGCCTCCCTTCCTTCGACTCCTTTTCCCCGTCCGCGCGCCAGAACGTCTGGCGCGGTGACGAGCTGGGCAGCGCCGACATGCCCGTGCTCGGCACCGGCCACCCCGCGCTCGACGCCGAGCTGCCGGGGGGCGGCTGGCCGATCGGCGCGATGACCGAGGTACTGCAGGCGGCACCTGAAGCGCATGTCTGGCAACTGCTGCTGCCGGTGCTGTCTCGCGCGGTCGAAACGCGGGGCGGGCCGGTGGTATTGATCGGCGCACCTTACGAGCCCTTCGGCCCGGCGCTCGCTGCCGCGGGGTTGCCGGTCGAGGCGCTGATGTGGGTGCGCAGCGAGGCGTCTGCCGCACGGCTCTGGGCTTGCGAGCAGGCCTTGCGTTGCGCCGACGTGGCGGGCGTTCTGGCGTGGTTGCCGCAGGCGCGCGTGGGCGAGTTGCGCAGGCTGCAACTCGCTGCGGCACAGCATGAGGGGCTGTTGTTCGTCTTCAGGCCTGAATCCATGGCGCAGTCGGCTTCACCGGCGCGGTTGCGGCTGCAGGTGGTTCCGGCAGAAGGCGGGCAGATGGATGTCCATTTGCTGAAGCGCCGTGGCCCGCCGCTGGTAATGCCCTTGACTTTGCCCGCCCGCAGCGAGCGCATGACGGCGTTGCTGGCCGCCAGCCAGTTGCGGCGCAAGCGGCGCATGCAAGAACTGCAAGGCGCGCAAGAAGAAGCAAATCCCGGCACGACCGTGGTCCGTCTGGACTTGCGCAGGAAGGAGGGGCAATCGCATGCAATGGATCGCGTTGCGGTGGCAGCCTGAAGAAGACCGGGCACCTGTGGCTGCAACGGCACCGATGCCTGGCGCGCCAGCCGCCGACACGCCTGTCGCTGCGCCTCCTTCCATCGAAACCCTCGGCTGGTGGGCGCTGCAATTCACGCCGCGTGTCACATGGCTCGACGAAGCGCTCCTGCTCGAAGTCTCGGCCTGCGAGCGGCTCTGGGGCGGGCAGCAGTCGTTGATGCGCCTGATGACCGCTTGGAACCCGGCGCCCGGCACGCGCATCCAGAAAGTGCAGGGCGCCAATGGCTTGATCGCGCTGGCACGGCTGCGGCTGTTCGCGCGCGGCCACAAGCCGCCCGTCGATGTGCCGGCCGCCCTGCCGCTCGGCGCACTCACGGCTGCGCGGGAGCATCTCGACGTGCTGGAGCGCATGGGCTGCCGCACCTGGGGCGACGTGGCGGCGCTGCCGCGCGGCGGTCTTTCGCGGCGCTTCGGTACGACGCTGCGTGAGACGCTCGACATGGCGTGGGGCTTGCGCCCCGAGAAGCACACGTGGCTTACCTTGCCCGATGTGTTCGACCAGAAGCTCGAACTGCCGGCGCTGGCCGAGAACGCGCATGAACTCATGTGGTCGGCCAACCGCTTGTTGTCGGCACTGCAGATCTGGCTGCGCGCGCGCCAGCGCGGCGTGCTGGCGCTAGAGCTCGAATGGACGCTTGATTTGAGGCGCTTCAACGGGGTGAACCTGCCGCCGCATCAGAGCATCACCGTGCGTACCGCCGAGCCCACGCAAGACATGGCGCATCTGCGCAAACTGATGAGTGAGCGGCTGGCGCTGACCCAGCTCGGTGCGCCTGCGAGCTGGTTGCGCTTGCGCTCGCTCGACACGTCGCCCTGGGCCGGCGCGAGCACGAGCTTCCTGCCTGAAGACAACCGCAAGGGCGACAAGCTGCACGAGCTGGTGGAGCGGCTGAGTGCGCGCTTGGGGGCGCAGCAGGTGCAGGTGCCGGTGGCCCTGGCGGACCATCGACCGGAGGCGATGCAGGCGTGGGGCCCGGCGTTGCGGAGGGGGCTTGCTACGGGCCGTCGCGGGGGGAGCCCCCATCCCTGCCTTCCCCCCAGGGGAGAGGGCGTAAGTACCTTTCCGCCCTGGCTGCTGCGCCAGCCGCTGCGCCTCGAAATACGCGCCGGGCATCCCTGGTACCACGGGCGGTTGCGGCGACTGGTCGGTCCGCAGCGGCTCGAAGGCGGGTGGTGGGCCGACGACCATAACGAAGGCGGCGAGCCGATGGCGCGCGATTATTACGTCGCGGAGAGCCCCGAGGCCGGTCTGGTCTGGGTTTATCGCGAGCGAACTTCCGCCTTGCGCGGAACGAATGAAACGCGCTGGTTCCTGCAGGGGATCTATGCCTGAACTCAGCGACAAACAGTTGATGGCGCGCCGTCCGGCCAAGCTGTATCCACTGCCACCGAAACAGCCGCCAGAGTTATCTACGTTACCAACGCTGCCCGACTACGCCGAGCTGCATTGCCTCACCAACTTCAGCTTTCAGCGCGGTGCCTCCCGACCGGAAGAGCTGGTCACCCAGGCCTATCACCTGGGCTACAAGGCGCTGGCGATTACCGACGAATGCTCGGTCGCCGGCATCGTGCGGGCGCATGTCGCCCTGCGCGACCATCCGCAGGCGCTGGACGACTACGAGCATGAGCACGCCGACGAACCACCGCTCACGCGCAACCCCGATTTCCGGCTGCTCTTTGGCAGCGAGTTCGACTTCGACCGTTTTAAGTTGGTTGCGATTGCGCATGACCTCGAAGGCTGGGGCAGCCTCTGTGAATTCATCACCGCAGCGCGCACCACCAGCGCGCCCAAAGGCGAGTACCGCGTGACATGGCCGAGGCACGGCAGCGATGAAGTTCAGGTCGGCCACGAAAACAAGACCGAAAGCCATGTCGCATCGCTGCAGCACTGCGAAATCCTTCTTGCGCCGCATCGCACGGTCGACGTCGAAGCTCTATCGGCCGACGTCGCGCACGCACAAACCTTGTTTGGCGACCACCTCTGGATCGCCGTCGAACTGCTCAACGAGATGGACGACGACCTGTGGCTGCTCACGCTCGAGCAGGTCAGCCAAGCCACCGGCGTACCGTTGGTCGCGGCTGGCGACGTGCACATGCACAAGCGGTCGCGCAAGCCACTGCACGATGTGGTCACTGCAATCCGCGAGGGCAGGAGCGTGGCCGAATGCGGCTTCGCGCTGCAGTCCAATGCCGAGCGGCATCTGCGCCCACGCTTGCGGCTGGTCGACTTGTACCCGCCGGAATTACTGGCCAACACGCTGGTGGTGATGGACCGCTGCCGCTTCGACCCGGACGAAATCAAGAAGCACTACGCGTACCCGCTGGAGCTGCTCGGCAACGGCGAGACGCCGGCGCAAACGCTCGCGCGCAAAACTTGGGAAGGCGCGGCAGGACGCTATCCGCAGGGCGTTCCCGCGTCGGTGAAAAAGCAGATCGAGCACGAACTCGCACTCATCGAGGAGAAGCGATACGAGATGTTCTTTCTCACCGTGGAAGACATCGTGCGCTTTGCCAACGAACAAAAAATACTGTGCCAGGGCCGCGGCTCATCTGCCAACTCGGCGGTGTGTTATTGCCTGGGCGTCACCGCCATAAACCCGATGGTCGGCCATCTGTTGTTCGAGCGTTTCTTGAGCCGCGAGCGCAACGAGCCGCCCGACATCGACGTCGACTTCGAGCACCAGCGGCGCGAAGAAGTCATCCAGTACATCTACGACAAATACGGCCGCGAGCGTGCCGCCATTGCCGCGGTGGTGATCTGCTATCGCTCCCGCAGCGCCTTGCGCGATGTCGGCAAGGCGATGGGTGTCGACGAGCGGCTGGTCGACGAATTCGCCAAGGACCATTACTGGTTCGACACCACCATCCTCGACCAGCATCTGGCCCAGGCGATGGAGCGCTCGGGCGTGCGCGAGCCGCCGCGCAAGCTGGCGCAGTGGCTGGAGCTCACGAATGAACTCAAGGGTTTTCCGCGCCACCTGAGCCAGCACGTCGGCGGCTTCGTGCTGACCCACACCAAGCTCACCCGGCTGGTGCCGGTCGAGAAGGCGTCCATGAAAGACCGCTCGATCATCCAGTGGGAAAAAGACGATCTCGAAGCCATGGGCATGCTCAAGGTCGACGTGCTGGCGCTTGGCATGCTGAGTGCCATCCGGCGCGGGCTCGACTTCACGAACCAGTGGCGTGGCAGCTCGCTGGAAATGCATCAGATCCCCAACGACGACCCGAAGGTGTTCGACATGATCTGCGCGGCCGACACCGTCGGTGTGTTCCAGATCGAGAGTCGCGCGCAGATGTCGATGCTGCCGCGCCTGCAGCCGCGTTGCTTCTACGACCTGGTGATCGAGGTGGCTATCGTGCGGCCCGGACCGATCCAGGGCGGCATGGTGCATCCGTACCTGAAGAACCGCGAGAAGCTGCGCCGTGGCGAAGAGATCGAATACAAGTATCCCGATCTCAAGAAGGCTCTAGGCCGGACCCTGGGCGTACCGATTTTTCAGGAGCAGGTGATGCAGATCGCAATGATCGCGGCGCGCTTCACCCCCGACGAAGCCGATGCCTTGCGGCGTGCCATGGCGGCCTGGAAGCACACCGGCCACATCGAGAAGTTCCAGAACAAGCTGATCGACGGCATGGTCGACAACGGCTACGACCGGCCCTTTGCCGAGGCCATCTTCAGTCAGGTCAAAGGCTTCGGTGAATATGGCTTTCCCGAGAGCCACGCGGCCAGCTTCGCGTTGCTGGTGGCCGTCAGCAGCTGGCTCAAATGCTACGAGCCGGCCTGCTTTCTGGCCGCCATGCTCGACTCGCAGCCGATGGGTTTTTACTCGGCCTCGCAACTGGTGCAGGACGCGCAGCGCCATGGGGTCGAGGTGCGGCCGGTGGATGTGACGGTGAGTGAGATGGACAGCACGTTGGAGCCTGTGGTGACGGAACAGAGCGGCCATCCCGCGAGGCAAAATCATCCAGCAGTGCGGCTGGGCCTGCGCCGCATCGGCAGTCTCAGCGCAGCCGGTGCCCATCGCCTTCTCCAGGCCCGCGCATTCGCCCCGTTCACCAGCACTGAAGACCTCGCAGTGCGTGCCGACCTCGACGCGCGCGACATGGCCGCGCTGGCGGCATCCGACTCGTTGATGGCCTTGTCCGGCCATCGCCGCCAGCAGGTATGGGATGCCACGGCGCAGCGTCGCGCGCCGGCCTTGCTCAAGGGCGTGCCGATCCACGAAACGCCTTTGCTGCTGCCGCCCGGCACTGAAGGCGAAGAGATCGTCGGCGACTACGCATCCATGAACCTCACGCTGCGGCGCCATCCGCTGGCGCTGCTGCGGCCCCGCATGGCGCGCCTGAAGTTGCTGAGTGCGGCCGAGCTGCACGACCTGCCGCACGGCCGGGTGGTGCGTGCCTGTGGCATCGTCACCATGCGGCAGCGTCCGCAAACCGCCAAGGGCACCATCTTCGTCTCGCTCGAAGATGAGACCGGCATCGTCAACGTGATCGTCTGGAACGACCTGGTCGAAGAACAGCGCGAGCCGTTGTTGAAGTCCAAGCTGCTCGCCGTCAAGGGCGTGTGGCAGCGCGACGTGGCCAGCGGCGGCAACGTGCGGCATTTGCTGGCGCAAGGCTTCAAGGACTTGACGCCGTGGCTCGGTCGACTCGCAGGGCAAAACAAAAGCAGAGATTTCCATTGACCAATCAACGCCATTCATCTCGCACCATGCTGGCCGAATCCATCGCTCACGAAGTACCTGTCGACTCGCTTCCGGGCGACATCGTGCTCGGCCGTGTACATGCACGTCGCTTGCGCGATGTGTACCGATCTTCCGGCTGGCCGTGTTGCGATGCGATCGAGGTCGATCTGCTCGCTGCGGGTTTGCTGGAGCGCGTGCGGTCGGCGCTGGGGCATGAAACATTGCGCGTCACCGACCGCGGCATCGCGCACATCGCCGCATCGCTCGTCGTCAACCGCGCGGCGTTGTCGGCACACGAGGCACTGGTCGAGCGTGTGGCGCGCGAGATGACGCGCGCTGGCCGCATCGCCTGGCGCAACCTGAGTTTGCGTGCACGGCTGGCGGGCACCAACGAAGGCGACCCGCATCGCTGGTGCATCGCGCGGCCCGATGTTTTTTCGATCCGCAATACCAGCGTCGAGGCGTATGCCCAGCCGATCGTTCACGAAATCAAGGTGCGCCGCTCCGACCTTCTGTCGGACCTGAAGAAGCCCGACAAGCGCGCGGCCTACCTCGACCTGGGTGGCGAGTGCTGGTACGTTTTGGGCTGCGACGCGCGCGGGCGGCCGATCGGTTCTGCCGACGAAATCCCTGTCGAATGCGGCGTGCTGATGCTTGAAAACGATCGGCTCGTGGTGGCGCGTGCAGTGGTGCATCGCTCGCAGGCCCGCATGCCGTTCGCAGTCTGGATGGCGCTGGCCAAGGCGCAGCCGGTTCCGGGCTTCGAAGAAGATCTTCAGGTTCCGCTGACCGACTGCGCAACGCTGCCTTCGGTCCGTTGACCAGGGCCTGTTGCTTGCATGGCGCTCCTGTCCGACTCCCTCCCTGCTGACGTGGCGGCGCTCGACCTCACGGTGTCCGTCAAGTCGCTGTGCGCCTTCGCCGCCAAGGCCGGCGATCTCGACTTGCGCTTCGCGCCCGCGCCCAGCGCGCAGGAAGGCATCGCCGGCCATCACCTCGTTCAATCACGGCGCGGGCCGGGGTTCCAGGGCGAGGTTTCGCTGTCTTCTAGCTTCGGCGGCCTGCGGGTGCGGGGTCGTGCCGATGGCTTCGATGCCGAGCTGGGCCGTGTCGAAGAGATCAAGACGTTTCGCGGGGAGTTCGACGCGATCAAGGGCAATCACCGCGCGTTGCATTGGGCCCAGGCCCGCACCTATGCCGCAATGCTGTGCGAGAAGCACGCGCTGGCCCACATCACGGTCGCGCTGGTCTACCTCGACATCCATAGCGGCGACGAAACCGTGCTTGAAGAACAGCGCACGCGCGCCGATCTGCAAGTTGAATTCGAGGCGCTTTGCAGTCGCTTCATGGCATGGGCGTGGCAGGAGTCTTTGCATCGCGCTGCGCTGGCGCGTGACCTGTCGTCTCTCGCGTTTCCGCACGCCGGCTTTCGACCCGGTCAGCGCGAACTGGCAGAAGGCGTCTACCGCGCTGCCGCGGCCGAGCGTTGCCTGATCGCGCAAGCACCGACCGGTATCGGCAAGACGATTGCCACGCTCTTTCCGTTGCTGAAAGGCTGGACCGCGCATCGCACCGACAAGCTGTTCTTCCTGACCGCGAAGACCTCCGGCCGTGCCGTGGCGCTCGACTCGCTGCGCGTGCTGCGCAAAGACTGCCCCACGTTGCGGGTGCTCGAACTCGCCGCGCGAGAGAAGGTCTGCGAGTACCCGGGCCGCGCATGCAACGGCGACGCGTGCCCCTTGGCCACCGGCTTCTACGACCGCTTGCCGGCAGCGCGCAGCGAGGCGGTAGGGCAGTCATTGCTGAACCGCGAAACGGTGCGCAACGTCGCGTCGGCGCACCGCGTGTGCCCGTACTTTCTGGCGCAGGAACTGGTGCGGTGGAGCGATGTCGTGGTCGCCGACTACAACTACTACTTCGACGGCAGTGCGTTCCTGTACGCGCTCATGATCGACGAAGAGTGGCGCGCCGCGGTCCTGGTCGACGAGGCACATAACCTGATAGAGCGGGCGCGCAGCATGTACTCGTCCGAGCTCGACAGCGCCTCGCTCGCCGTTGCGCTGCGCGTAGCACCGCGTCACATCAAGCAGGCGCTCGACAAGCTGGAGCGCGAGTGGGATTCGCTGCAGCTGGCGCAGCGCGGCGCGACGCCAACCGCCTTCACGCCGTACGCCATCCGCGACCAGATTCCAGAACGCCTGCATCGCGCGCTACAGGAAGCCATCGGCGCCATGTCCGACCACTTCGCGGATCACCCGGCCGAGGCCAACGGCCCGATGCAGCCGTTCTTCTTTGACATGCTTCGCTTCGTACGTCTGTCTGATGAGTTCGGCGAGCACTCGGTACTTGAAAGCACGATCGATGCACATCCTGACGGCCCCTGCGGTTTCGCGATCCGCAACCTGATACCGGCGTATTTCCTGAAGCCGCGCTTCGAACGTGCGCTGTCTGTCGCGTGCTTTTCCGGAACGATCGCGCCTTTCGCGTTCTATCGTGATGCACTCGGCATGCCGCAAGGCACCGCACATCTCGATGTCGGCTCGCCGTTTCAAACGCACCAGCTCACGGTGCGCGTGGCAATGCAGATCTCGACGCGCTACCGTGACCGCGATCGATCGCTGGAGCGGCTGACGAAGATCATCGCGGCGCAGTACCAGCAACGACCCGGTAACTACCTGGCTTTCTTCAGCAGCTTCGACTACCTGGACAGTGCGTGCGATGCGATGGCCGCGCGCTATCCCGACGTCCCTATTTGGGCGCAGTCGCGTGGCATGCGGGAGTCTGAACGTGAAGCCTTCGTCGCGCGCTTTGTCGCGGGCGGGCAAGGCATCGGCTTTGCTGTGCTGGGAGGTGCTTTCGGTGAAGGAATCGACCTGCCCGGCGAGCGTCTGGTCGGCGCCTTCATTGCGAGTCTTGGACTGCCGCAGCACAACGAATTGAACGACGTGATGCGCGAGCGGATGCAGGAGCGCTTCGGGCAGGGCTATGAATACACGTACCTCTATCCCGGCCTGCGCAAGGTCGTGCAGGCGGCGGGCCGCGTGATTCGCACCGAGCAGGATGCGGGCGTGTTGTATCTGCTCGACGATCGGTTCGCGCTGCCCGAGGTGCAGCGCCTGTTGCCGCCGTGGTGGCGCATCGAGCTCCGCTGACCGCGAGCGATCAATGAAGCCCTGCTTCGCGCAACGCGACGGCGCTTCGTTCAGCTCACGCCGAGATGCGTTCGCACTTCTTCTGCGGATGTGCCGACTTCGGCCACTGCAAGACGCAGCGCCTCCTCGGTTACCCCGAGCCGCTGGGTCCATTGCTCGACCGCAGCGATCTGGGTCACATCGACCGCCTGGCCGGGATTTGTCGGCACGACGATGTCATCGGACTGAGTCATGGTTTGCTCCTTCGTTTGCATGGACGCAATCTTCAGTCGCGCGATGCAGCCCCCAGGACAGACGCGTGCCACGGACCGTGCAGGAAAACGCCCTCACATCCCAAAAGATTGCTTCAGGCGTTGACCCGCGTAGTCCTGCGCTTCCTTGGCCTTTTGTACTACTGCGGCCATGGCCGGTGCGCCGGCGTGCCGACTAGCGGTAGCCCGCTTCGTTGGGGTTGTGGATGATCCAGATCAGATAGCCACTAGAGAAATCGCCCATGCCGCCGCCGGCAAAAATCAGCCGGCCCTGACCTTTGTAGGTCATTTCGAAGCGATGACGGTCGGCGCCGAAATAGAACGGAATCCAGGCCTTGCCGGTCATGTAGGCGCCCTGGTCGGTCGGCGGGCCAGCGAGGTCCGTGACCTGTCGCAAGGGCATTCCGATCTGGAGCTTGGTGAACTTGCTGCCGGGTGCCGGGTTGCCGGTGATTTCGCCTTCGTAGTCGTTCAAGCCCTTGACCGTGCGACCGCTGCCGGCCTCGACCTTGGACGAGTCCGTCACGTTGCCCTTGGCATCGATGCCGGGCTTGGCGCCTCCAGCGTAGGGCGCAGGCGCTGCGGCCGCAGCAGCAGGCGCTGGCGCGGCCGCAATCGGCGCGGCGACTGCAGCGACTTCAGGCGCGCAGCGGTCGAGGTCGACGATCTTCTGTTTGCTTCGGGGCAGATAGCGGTAGTCGCGGACCTTGGCGGTGACGGCGCCGCCCGTGTAGCCGGGCGCGACCGATCGGCACACGAAAAAGGTCTGGTCGGTGCTGTCGACCGCATACGCGCCTGCAGGCACGTTGTGCCCGGTGGCTTTGGCAAGGTCGACGCTGACCGACTTGCCGACCAGGTCCTGCTTCACCTGCTTGCCGGTGCCTTCACCGATGAGGTCCGACAGCGCTGCGTATTCAATGCCTTCGCGCACTGGCTTCACCGGCGCCGCGCGGGCGGGCGCTGGTGCAGCTGCAGCCTGCGCAGTCGATGCAGGCGCGTTGGCAGGTGCCGGCGAGCGCGTGCCGCAACCTGCGCAGAGCGCCAGGATGGCGGCGGCCACGGTCATCGCCGACATGGATGAAGTGGTCGAAGCGTTCGGAGTGGTCAAGGGGGCAAGAGGCCGGGTCGTCGGAGTCACAGTCATTCCTTTTGAGCTATCGAGCTGCGCATTTTGCCGATGTTGTCGCACGCCAAACGAGTTCCTGCCAAGTTGTCCGGTGCACCAAACCAAGGATTCACGCGCCAGAACAGCGCATGCCTTCGGCATTCAGAAGACTCATCGCGCAAAAAGGCCGGCATGGATGTTGCGTGATGTCCATCAGTGTTCCGACGGCACCGTCGCCGCGGCCAACACATTGCCTCCGCCAATGACGGCGGGATCCGAACGAACTGAGAGCATCGATGCTCGACTGTTCGTCTGTTCCAACCCGATTTGCATCCGCATCCAGCGAGCGGGGGCCGTGTCGACTCTGTAATGACAGCGTCGGCCACCGCTCCCTTTCACCGGACCGGCTGCGTGCAGGACACGACATGAAAATCGCAGTGATTGGCCACGGCATGGTGGGCCACAAATTTCTCGAACAGCTCCATGCGCTCGGTATCGCCGATGCACAGGTCACGGTGCTGTGCGAGGAGCCGCGCCCGGCCTACGACCGGGTTCATCTCTCTGAATTTTTTGCCGGCAAGACGGCTGAAGACCTGTCGCTGGTCGAGCCGGGCTTCTTCGAGCGCACCGGCTTCACCTTGCGACTGGCGGCTCGCGCAGTGGCCATCGAGCGCCGCGACAACACCGTCACCACCGCCGACGGCGAGGTGGTGCACTACGACAAGCTGGTGCTGGCCACGGGGTCGTCACCCTTCGTGCCACCGGTGCCCGGCCGCGACCGCCCCAACTGTTTTGTCTATCGCACCATCGAAGACCTGGAAGCGATGAAGGAATGTGGCGCCCGCTCAAAGACCGGCGTGGTCGTGGGCGGCGGCTTGCTGGGACTCGAATGCGCCAAGGCGCTGCGCGACATGGGCCTGGAAACGCACGTCGTCGAATTTGCGCCGCGCCTGATGGCGGTGCAGGTCGACGAGGGCGGTGGCCGCGCGTTGCGCAACAGCATCGAGGCGCTCGGCCTGCACGTGCACACCGGCCGCAACACGGTCGAGATCGTCGACGGCGCGACCGCACGGCACCGCATGGTGTTCGCCGACGGCACCTATCTGGAGACCGACATGATCGTGTTCTCCGCAGGCATTCGTCCGCGCGACGAATTGGCGCGGCAGAGCGTGCTGGCGATCGGCGCGCGGGGCGGCATCGCGGTCGACACCCATTGCCGCACCAGCGACCGCAACGTCTACGCCATCGGCGAATGCGCGGCGTGGAACGACCAGACCTTCGGCCTGGTGGCACCGGGCTACGACATGGCGCGCGTGGCCGCCAAGCACATCGCGGGGCAGGACGACGCCGCCTTTACCGGCGCCGACATGAGCACCAAGCTCAAGCTGATGGGCGTGGACGTGGCGAGCATCGGCGACGCCCACGGCAAGACGCCCAAGTCGCGCGCCTACCAGTACATCAACGAGCACAAGCAGATCTACAAGAAGATCGTGGTCAGCGAAGACGGCAAGCAACTGCTGGGCGCGGTGCTGGTCGGCGATGCCGCCGAGTACGGCACCCTGCTGCAACTCGCGCTCAACGGCATCACGTTGCCGGCCGATCCGGAGTTCTTGATCCTCCCGTCGAGCGACGGCAAGGCCAGGCCCGGGCTCGGCGTGGAGGCGCTGCCCGACAGCGCGCAGATCTGCTCGTGCAACGACGTCAGCAAGGGTCAGATCTGCGCGGCGGTGGGCGAGGGCGTCTGCACCGCCGCCGGCATGAAGGCCTGCACCAAGGCTGGCGCTTCTTGCGGCGGCTGCGTGCCGCTGGTCACGCAGGTCATGAAGATGGAGATGGCAAAGCGCGGCATGGCGGTCAACAACCACCTGTGCGAGCACTTTGCTTATTCGCGCCAGGAGCTGTATCACCTGGTGCGCGTCGGCGAGATCAAGACCTTCGCCGATCTGCTGGACCAACACGGCAAGGGCCTGGGTTGCGATATCTGCAAGCCGACCGCAGCCAGCATCCTGGCATCTTGCTGGAACGACTTCGTACTCAAGAAAGACTTGGCAAGCCTGCAGGACAGCAACGATTATTTCCTGGGCAACATCCAGAAAGACGGCAGCTATTCGGTGGTGCCGCGCATGCCCGGCGGCGAGGTCACGGCCGACGGCCTGATCGCCGTCGGCCAGGTCGCAAAGAAGTACGGCCTTTACACCAAGATCACGGGCGGCCAGCGCGTGGATTTGTTCGGTGCGCGCGTCGAACAGCTGCCGCCGATCTGGGAAGAACTGATCGCGGCCGGCTTCGAGTCAGGCCATGCTTATGGCAAGTCGTTGCGCACGGTGAAGAGCTGCGTCGGCTCGACCTGGTGCCGCTACGGCGTGGACGACAGCATGGGCATGGCGATCGAACTGGAGAACCGCTACAAGGGTCTGCGCACGCCGCACAAGATCAAGTTCGGCGTGTCGGGTTGCACCCGCGAATGCGCCGAAGCACAGAGCAAGGACGTCGGCATCATCGCCACCGAAAAGGGCTGGAACCTCTATGTGTGCGGCAACGGCGGCATGAAGCCGCGCCATGCGGAGTTGATCGCGTCCGACCTGAGCAAGGCCGAGCTGGTCAGGCTAGTCGACCGCTTTTTGATGTTCTACGTGCACACCGCCGATCGGCTGCAGCGCACCAGCACCTGGCGCGACAACCTTGAAGGTGGGCTTGACTACCTGAAGGACGTGCTCATTCAGGACACGCTGGGGCTCGGCGCCCAACTCGAAGCCGAGATGCAGCACGTGGTCGACACCTACCAGTGCGAGTGGAAGACGGCCGTCAACGACCCGGCCACGCGCCAGCGCTTTCGCTCCTTCGTCAACAGCGACAAGAAGGACGAGCACATCGTGTTCGTGGAAGAGCGCGGCCAGATCCGGCCGGCCCGTGCCGAAGAGCGCAAAGCGGAGGCCGAAACCTCTGCCGCCAACTCCACCGCCACCGCCTGAACATCCGAGGACATCTCACCATGACCACTAAAACTTTCCACTGGACTGCCGTGTGCGCGGCCACCGACATCCTGCCCGACACCGGCGTGTGCGCGCTGGTCGACGGCGTGCATGTCGCGATCTTCCACATCGGCGCAGAGCAGCAGTTCTTCGCTATCGACAACGTCGACCCCAAGTCGCGGGCCAGCGTGCTGTCGCGCGGGCTGGTGGGCAGCCTGGGCGATCGCATCGTCGTCGCGTCGCCGCTCTACAAGAACCACTTCGACCTGCGCAACGGCGAATGCATCGAATCCCCGGAGTACTCGGTGCGCGCGCATGCGGTGCGTGTCGAACAGGGGCGCGTGCAAGTCGCATTGGCCTGAGCGCATCGCCCGCCCGATCTCTTCTCGTTATTTTCTTTCTCTCTGCTTCAAGGAATCCCATGGCCTATCTAGCCCCCGCCGAGTTCGTGACCAAGATGGTCGATGCCGGTGAATCCAAGCTGCTGATGTCGACGCGCGACACGCTGATTCGCTCCTACATGGCCGGTGCCATCCTGGCGCTGGCAGCGGCCTTCGCGGTCAGCATCACCGTCAACACCGGCAACGCGCTGGTCGGCGCGATGCTGTTTCCGGTCGGCTTCATCATGCTGTACCTGATGGGCTTCGACCTGCTGACCGGTGTGTTCACGCTGGCACCCTTGGCCGTGCTCGATAAGCGCCCCGGTGCCACGTGGGCCGGCGTGCTGCGCAACTGGGGTCTGGTGTTCGTCGGCAACTTTGCCGGCGCGCTGACGGTCGCGGTGTTCATGGCGATCATCTTCACCTTCGGCTTCAGCGAGGCGCCCAACGTCATCGGCGCCAAGCTCGGCGGCATCGGTGAGGCCCGCACGCTGGGGTATGCCGCACACGGCGCCTCCGGCATGCTGACGCTGTTCATCCGCGGCGTGATGTGCAACTGGATGGTGTCGACCGGCGTCGTCGCCGCCATGATGTCGACCACCGTGTCGGGCAAGGCCATCGGCATGTGGATGCCGGTCATGATCTTCTTCTACATGGGCTTCGAGCACTCGGTCGTGAACATGTTCCTGTTCCCCACCGGCCTGATGCTGGGTGGCAAGTTCACGCTGCTGGACTACCTGATCTGGAACGAGATCCCGACGGTGCTGGGCAACCTGGTCGGCGGACTGACCTTTGTCGGCCTGACGCTCTACGCTACCCACTACAAGACCGCACCCAAGCGCGTCTTGCGCTGAAGCCTCGCTTGCGCAAAACATTGCGGGTCACGCTCGGTCAGCATTCGCTGGCCGGTACCAAGTCAGTCAACCAGGACTTTCATGGCGCGATGCTGCCGGAGGGCTCACTGCGAACGTCCAAAGGCATCGCGGTGGCGATGGCCGACGGCATCGGCTCCAGCCGCGTCAGCCAGGTCGCGAGCGCGGCGGCGGTGCGCGGCTTTCTCGACGACTACTACGCGACCTCCGATGCCTGGTCGGTGCGCCGCTCGGCCCAACGCGTACTGAGCGCCACCAACTCGTGGCTGCACGCGCAGACGATGCGCAGCGACGCCCGCTTCGACAAGGACAGCGGCTATGTCTGCACTTTCAGCGCGCTCATCTTCAAGGGCCGCGACGTGCACATGCTGCACGTTGGCGACGCACGCATCTATCGGCTGCATCCGCACGCGCTGGAGCAACTCACCGAGGACCATCGCGTCCACCTGTCGTCGGTCGAGTCGTACCTGGGGCGGGCACTGGGCGCCGACTCGAACGTCGACATCGACTACAGCGACTGGGCCGCCGAGGTCGGCGAGATCTACTTGCTGGCGACCGATGGCGCCTATGCCCATCTGGACGCGGAAGCCGTGCACGACGCGCTCGCCCGATGCGGCGACGACTTCGACGAAGCGGCTCGGCTGCTGGCGACTGCAGCAAGGGACAAGGGCAGCGACGACGATGCCACCGTGCAGCTGTTGCGCATCGACGAACTCCCGGCCGCCGACGCCGCGCAGCTGCAGTCGCAGCGGCAGGCCCTTGCCATATCGCCGCCGCTGGCACCCCGGGCACGCTTCGAAGGCTTTACGCTCGTGCGCGAACTCCAGGTGAGTGCGCGCAGCCATGTGCACCTTGCCGTGGACGACGCCACCGGGCAGCAAGTGGTGCTCAAGCTGCCTTCTGTCGACATGCGCGAAGACACCGACTACCTCGACCGCTTCGTGCTCGAAGAGTGGGTGGCGCGGCGCGTCGACAGCCCGCATGTGCTGAAGGCGAGCACCATCGACCGGCCGCGCGACCATCTGTATGTCGCGATGGAATACGTCGAAGGCCAGACGCTGGCGCAGTGGATGGTCGACCACCCGAAGCCGAGCCTGGACAGCGTGCGTGGCCTCATCGAGCAACTGGCGCTGGGGCTGCAGGCGCTGCATGGCCGGGAGATGCTGCACCAGGACCTTCGCCCGGAGAACGTGATGATCGACCGCACCGGCACGGTCAAGATCATCGACCTCGCTTCGGCCCACGTGGCGGGCCTGGCCGAGAGCGCCGGCGCGCGCGATGCACTCGCCATCGTCGGAACCTTGCAGTACACGGCGCCCGAGTATTTCGTCGGGCATGGCGGCAGCGTTCGCTCCGATCTATTTTCCCTGGCCGTTATCGCCTACCAGATGCTCACGGGGCAACTGCCGTACGGCCTGCACGCATCGCGGGTTCGTTCACCTGCCGACGTCGCTCGGTTGCGCTACCTGCCGGTGCGCCACTTTCGGCCCGACCTGCCCGCATGGATCGATGCCGTGATGCAAAAGGCACTGCACCCCAGCCCTGCGAAGAGGCAAGAGGCTGTATCCGAATTCGCACACGACCTTCGCGCGCCCGGACAGGAGTTTTTGCAGACGCGAACCTTGCCGCTCATCGAAAGACACCCGGTGCGGTTCTGGCAATGCACCACCGGGCTGCTGGTTGTTATCGTTGTCGTTTTGCTGGGCCTGCGCGTTTTGGGGCACTGAGCGTTTTTCGATAAGGACTCACGATGTCGACAGCGACCACCACGATGCCATCTGCTCCTCCTTCGGTTTCCGTGCCACAGCGTTTCCTGGAGCGCGTGCAAGACCTGCTGGCCGACGGGCAACGAAAAATACTGGGCCTCGTCGGACCACCGGGTGCCGGCAAGTCCACGCTGGCCGTCGCGTTGCAACGCGAGTTCGCAGCGCTGTCGCAAGTGGTGCCGATGGATGGTTTCCACCTGGCCAACGTCGAACTGCAGCGCCTCGGCCGCGCCAACAGAAAAGGCGCGCCCGACACCTTCGACACCAGCGGCTACGTGAGCCTGCTGAAGCGATTGCGCCAGCAAGGCGGCAGTGAAAGCAACGGCGAAGATCGGGGTGAGATCGTCTATGCGCCGGAGTTTCGCCGCGACCTCGAAGAGCCGATCGCCGGGGCCATCGCGGTTCATACCAAAACGCAACTGGTCATCACCGAAGGCAACTACCTGCTGCATGACGAAGGCGCCTGGGCCAGCATCGCGGGGCTGCTCGACGAAGTCTGGTTCGTCGATGTCGACGACGGGCTGCGAAACGATCGACTCGTGCAGCGACACCAGCAGTTCGGCCGCAGCCAGGAAGCGGCACTCGCCTGGGTTGCCGGCACCGACGAACCCAATGCGCGCCTGGTCGCCGCCACGAAGACGCGCGCCGATGTCTTATTCAGCTGGGGCGAATGACCGCAGCTTGCCGACCGAACTCAGGTCGACGTCTTGTCGAGCTTGAGAAACAGATCGCGATCCGGCGCAAAGTTGGCGTGCAGCGGCAGCAACGCGCCGCCCAGCGCGCGCGCATCTGATCCGGTGGTGCCGGGTAGCACCTCGGGGCATTCGACGCCCTCCCAGTTGTAGCGATGCTTCGCCTTGTCGATGGCGTCGAGCATGGCGGCCAGCATGTCGCGGCTGAACGAACCATCGACGATCACGCCTTCCAGGTCGAGCAGGCACGCCGCGCCGTGGATCGCAAAGACGATCGCGTGGGCCGCTTCGTCGAGCCACTGCTGCGTGATGGCGCGCCATGGCGCTTGCAGTGCGCGGTCGTCGGCGACAGCGGATGGGTCGAGCCGGGCGGCCTCGTACAGGCGCTCCAGCGTGATGAGAGACGCCACACTCAGCAACTGCGGTGGCGCGGCTGTGTCGCCCGGCCCCGCACGGTTCAGCGCCAGTGAACCCACCGCCCCTGCGTTGCCGTTGAGCCCGCCCTGCAGATGGCTGTCGATGACCAGTCCGCCGCCGATAAAGGTGTCCACGAAGACGTAGACGAAGCTGCGCACGCTCCGGCCGCGGCCCGCCACCAGCTCGGCGACACATGCTGCCGCCGTGTCCTTGACGAAAGTCACCGGCAGCCCCGAAAGCTCCGCGACCTTGGCGCGCACGTCGGTACGGTTCCAGGCCAGGGCGCGCTTTGCATCGACGCCCATCAGCGCCTGCCAGCCGCCGAGCGACAACGGCGCCGCGATGCCGATGCCCTGCAATCGCTCCAGCCCGGACGCACCGAGCAGCGCACGAAACTCCGCCAGCCGCAAGTCGATTTCTTCGAACACCGCCTCCGGGGTCGGATAGTCGTAGGCCAGGCTGCGACGCGCACGCACCGCGCCGGTGAAGTCGACCAGCAGCATGTCGAGGCTGCGCCGCCCGAGCTTGATACCGATGGAAAACGCGCCGTCCGGATTCAGTGCCAGCGGCACCGACGGCTGCCCGACCTTGCCGCGCAGCAAGGCGCCGCGCAGCAGCAGTCCGTCTTCGATCAAGCGCTTGGTGATGAGCGAAATGGTCTGCGGCGTGAGTTGCGTGAGGCGTGCCAGCGCCGCGCCGGGGAGGGCGCCGTGGTTGCGGATCGCCTGCAGGACTACGCGCTCGTTGTATTGCCGCAGCCCGCCCTGGCTCGACCCGCGAGGGCGCAGCCGGCTGGCCTCTTGTGCGAGCTCACCCGCCCCGTTCACGCGAGGCATTCGGCCGGCAACTGCTCGGGCGGCAACGCGCCTGTCATCACTGCCACCGTGTCGCTCATGCTGATCTTCTTCGGGTTGAGCACCGCGCCGCGCTTGCCCAGTCGCGCCACATGGATGCGATCGGCGATCTCGAAAACGTGCGGCATGTTGTGACTGATGAGCACCACCGGCAGCCCCTTGTCGCGCACCCGGCGGATCAGCTCCAGCACCATGTTGCCCTCCTTGACGCCGAGCGCCGCGGTCGGCTCGTCGAGGATGACGACGTGATGCGCGAACGCGGCGGCGCGCGCCACCGCCACGCATTGCCGCTGCCCACCCGACAACGTTTCGACCGCCTGCGTCATCGAGCGGATGCCGACTTTCAGGTCGTTCATGCGCATCACGCTTTCTTCAAGCATTCGCTTCTTGTCGAGCATGCGCAGCACGTTGCCGGCAAAGCCCGGGCGGCGGATTTCTCGGCCGAGAAACAGGTTCTCGGCTATCGTCATCGCGGGTGCGACGGCCAGGTCTTGGTACACCGTTTCGATGCCGACACGGCGCGCGTCGATCGGCCCCTTGAAGTGGATCACCTTGCCGTCCAGGATGATCTCGCCTTCGTCCGGCACGGTGGCGCCGGAGAGGCACTTGATCAGCGACGACTTGCCCGCGCCGTTGTCGCCGATGACAGCCAGGATCTCGCCGGCACGCAGCTCGAAGTCGGCGCCGTCGAGTGCAACGACTTGCCCATAGCGCTTTATCAGGCCCTTGGCCTGCATCACAACACGCGGGAGAGTGCTCGCGTCCATCAACGTGCTCCTTTGCGCGATAGCTGGTCCACCGTCACCGCGACGATCACCAGGATGCCGGTGATCAGCACCTGATAGACGGAAGACACGCCCATCAACGTCAACCCGTTGCGCAGCACGCCGACCACGATCGCGCCGACCAGCGAGCCAAGAATCATGCCCCGGCCGCCGAACAAACTGGTGCCGCCGAGCACCACCGCAGTGATGGCGTCGAGGTTTTCCGTCTGCCCCGCGTTTGGGTCGCCGACGCCAGTGCGCGCAACCGACAGCAGCGACGCGATGCCGTAGAAGACACCGGCCAACACATACACGCCGAGCAGCACGCGCTCCGGTGGAATGCCCACCAGCCGTGTCGCCTCCGGGTTGTTGCCCACCGCGTAGATGTGTCGGCCGCTGGCGGTTTCGCGCAGCCAGAACCACACGCCGAGGTACAGCAGGATCATCAGCACCGTGCCGTAGGCGATGTTGGTGCCGCCCAGTGCGAAAGTGCTGCCGAGCCAATTCATCATCGGCGGCACCTCGGTCACCGTCTGCGCGCCGGAATAGAGCTGCGTGATGGCAAAGGCGATGTTGAAAGTGCCCAGCGTCACGATGAAAGGTGGCAGCTTGATGCGCGTCACGAGCAGGCCGTTGAGCAACCCGAAGGCGGCCGTCACGCCAATGCCCGCCAGGATCGCCAGCGGTGCCGGCAAGCCCAGGTCGGCCGCCAGCTTGGTCATCACGATGCTGCCCAGCGCCATGATCATTCCGCACGACAGGTCGATGCCCGCGGTAAGGATGATCAGCGTCTGGCCGATGGCGATGACGCCGACGACCGTCACCTGCTGCAGGATCAGCGAGAAGTTCTCGCCGCTGAAGAAGCGATCGGTCGTGGTGCCGAAAGCAATGCACGCGATCAGCAGTGCGATGAACGGGCCGAGCTGCCCGATGGGGGGCAGTTTCCCCTTCACTTACTTCTTGCCCCAGCAGAGATCGGTGCCGACCTTCACGTCCTTGCTGTCGACGCCGGTCACCGGCTTGGCTGAGATCAGCGTCACGCCGGTATCGGTATAGCCGCTGGCCTTCTTGCCGGTGGTGGCGTAGTCGATGCCGGCGGCGACGCCCATCGCGGCCATCTTCAGCGGGTACTGCTGCGAGGTCGCGGCGATCTTGCCGGCAGAGACGTCCTTGATGCCGTCGCAACCGCCGTCGACCGAGACGATCATCACGCCTTTTTCTTTGCCGGCCTTCTGCAGCGCGTTGTACGCACCGGCCGCGGCGGGCTCGTTGATGGTGTAGACCAGGTTGATGTCGGGGTTCTTCTGCAGGCAGTTTTCCATGGCCGTCTGGCCCTTGGCGCGGTCACCGAAGCTGTCGGCCATGCACACCACTTCAGCCGGCTTGGCCAGTTCGTTGATCTTGGCGTCGAAGCTCTTCAGGCCAAAGCCCTGCAAAAAGCCGTTGTGGCGTTGCGCGCCGACCGGGTGGCCCGGCAGCAGATCGAGCGTGGCGATCTTCACCGGCTTGCCCGCCATGGCCGCCTTGGCGTACTGACCGATCAGGACACCGGCCTGGTAGTTATCGGTCGCGAAGAGGGCGTCGGTGGCGCTGGCCGGATCGGTCGGGCTGTCGAGCGCGATCACCATCACGCCCTTGTCTTGCGCCTTCTTGATGGCGGGAATGATCGCCTTCGAATCGTTGGGCGTGATGAGGATGGTCTTGGCGCCTGCGGCAATCATGTTTTCCATCGCAGCCACCTGGCCCGCGTTGTCGCCGTCGGCCTTGCCGGCGCCCGACAGCAACTTGGCGCCCTTGGCCTTGGCCTCCGCAGTGGCGCCTTCTTTCATCTTCACGAAGAAGGGGTTGGTCTCGGTCTTGGTGACCAGGCCGATGATCGGCTCGGCTGCATGGGCGGGCGCCCAGGCGGCGAGGGCGGCAGAGGTCAGGGCGGCGGCGAGGGTCAGCTTGATCATGGGTTTGTCTCCAGTTTTGGTCGAAAAGTATTGGCGAGGCACGCCAGAGTTTCGGGACTTGGAGTTAATAAATCAAGTGGATTGATTAATGGAAAACCCGGAGATCGAGAGGCGATCGACAAACGGTCCTTGTCAGCAGAAGCGGTGCACTGGAGAGGCGGGGGATCGAGCGGATGTCAGCGGTTGCTGAGGGCTCTTAAGGTGCGCGTGATGCGCCTGTGATGGAGCGGGCGAAGAGAATCGAACCCTAAGAACCCGTTGATTTATAAGCTAAATCTGGCCTGCATTCACCGGAAAGTGACACAGTGTCCAGATCATGCCACGCCACACTTTTTTAAGCAACGGCGCCGTTAGAAGGCAAGGTCGTTCACCTCGACGGTGATATTGCTCGCAAAGTCATAACTTCGATCAGCAGTCACTACGCGAATCATGATTTTCCCTTGGACGGTGTATGTATTTTTCAGTTCTGCCACGCCATATGTTATTGCCAATGTCTTGCGACCGACGACCGTAAGTTGACACCACCCCTTCGGGTTGATGCGACGCATTGGGGAAACAAAGGAGTGCCGCTCAGCAAACAATGCATTGTCTGATGCGGTTTTTGGGCTGGTGTTGCCTGATTGGGAGAACTCCCAGCCGTTACCCGTGTACAAGTTGATTGACTCGATTTCGCCAAAGGCTTGATCTAGCGTATTGTGAATGTCGATTACCAGTCGAACAGTTGCGTCTGCCGTCCACCGAGTTAGTTTTAGGTCCCCGGGGGCAGGCGAACATTTAACGCTCAAGCCACTCGTCTTGGCCGTGGCAACTTGCTCGGCGGCCCATACTAGATTTGGCTCCAGCAAAGTTCGCAGATGAACGATTGAATTCCCGTAAACAATATGACGGTGCTGCTTCAGGTCAAACGGAATATCAGCCGCGTTCTGGGTCATCAGAATGCAAAGCTTGTTACGAGCATGTGCATAGCCGACTTCATAAAAAACATTTGAATTTTGGCCCGTCATGTCAGCCACGATGATGTCGGCTGCAACTATCTGCTGGTAAATGCGCTCCAACATCGGCTCCGAATACATCTGCTCGTCAACACGTTCCGCTCTCAACCCAACCTGTTCGGCGGTCTGTTTAATTCCTAGACGATAGATGTCCTCGAAATCTTTGTGAAAAGGCATGAGCACAAAAACAAAAGGCGGCGTGTCAAGCATGCAATCTCCTCACTCCAAGTTGTTATCGGCTTGATTGTCTTCGCTCACTGTCTTCGTCAGCAATCTTCTTTCCGTGTACCGAAGGGCAGCCAGCCAGGTGCACTGGTTGCATTCGATGCTTTGCCCGCGTGCTTGTCCCGAAGGGCCTCAAGGGTCCCCAAGTATTCCCGCTGCTCACTGTCCAACGGCTGCGGCATCTCAGGGTCGGGCTGGGTCTTCAGGCGTCTCCGGAGGGCTGCTTTCTGGTTCTCCACGATCAGCGCTTTGATCGGATCACGGTAGGGGCCGCGCAGCCGGTTGAACTGTCGTTTGCTTTCTGCCATTCGTAGGCGCCGCCCGGTCTCGGTAGCGTCCTGTTGCTGCTTGATTGCAAGCCATTCCGGTGAGTAGAAGTAGGCGGCGTTTCGCTTGTTCGCTTTCACCAGAGCGCGGCGCTTGCGTACTGCCGCGTTCACGCCGTCTCGTCGGGCCATGAGGTCTGCCGTGCTGCTACGGTTTCGACATGAGCGGCAAGCGATGGTGAAGCGGCTCAAGTTCCACGGGTATCGCTTCGTCTCATAGAAGTTCGTGGCGTCCAGGGTCAGCACCCGTCCGCAGTGCTTGCAGAGCCGGTGCGTGGGCAGCATGTCGGGGTGTGGCCGGTTCAATCGCCGATCAGCGTGTAGTGGTGTGGGTTCGTGGCGTGGCATGGGTCGATGTTGTGTGGCAACGCCGGTGGCGCTGGGGATTCATAGGGTGCGATGGGAGCGCGCGGCGGTCGTCGGGGTGCCGAGTGGGCTGTGCAGGTCCTCGGGAGACCTCGGGACGCTGAGGCAACGTTATGCGTTGAACGCATAACCCAAGGAGGCTGAGGGGCGCACGAGTGCGCACGGTTGCGCTGGCAAGCCCAGCGGTCCAAGTTCGATGCGCAGTGCTCGCCGGCCGGCTTCTCGGCCCGCTGCTGGGGTCGCCAGCCCTCAACAGCCCGTTCAAGGGTCCAGAGCCCCCGGTGGTGACCTCAGGCCACCCAGGGCATACCCATATGAATCAACGACTTAGCGTTGCTCAGGGCTGCTCTGGTGGTGCTGGTGGCACGGTGGAACTGGTCGGCTGTGTCACATAGTGGGTAGCCCATGGTTCCCCTAGTCCGCTGGCTGTGGCCCATTCCCACTGGGGAACAGGTCGGCCATGGTGCTGGGTGTGGGGGATACCGTGGGGACTAGTTGGGTCTGGCTGGGTGGAGGCATGGATTCCACGGGCCTGGGGTGGGTGTGGTGGTCGCTGGGTTCGCTGGGAACCCGTGGTG
>NZ_JASJXB010000015.1:0-137900 GCF_035018885.1 Variovorax sp. LG9.2
CGCTGCAAAGCTCAATCGTTTTCAGGCCACTTCAGGCCCCAGTCCTTGATGACATCCTTCACGCGCCGATCGCCATCAGGCACCGGCTTGAGATCAGCGGCACGAAGGCCATCCCAGCAGTCAGCCCCTCGAAGTTACCGCGTCAACAGGGTTAAGCCTGACCCTTCGGTCGAGACAGAAAGCCGCCGCAGGCGGACACTCCGGCAAAGCTTTCGGAGACTTCCATGTTGCGCACGATCACGGCGTTGGCACTGGCGACTGTTCTTCCACTCAGCGTTACGGCGGCTGAGACGGCACGCGTAAAACCGCAGGGCAAAGCGCCACGAACGCATGCCGCTGAAAAAGGCTTTGCGAAGCCTCCCGCAGCCGATCCGAATGCCTTTGCTGCTGCCCTCGGAACCTATCCCGCCAAGGTCGAATATGCATCCAACGATGCGCCTTTCGTGGTGTTCGATGTCTCTCCCAGAAAGCTGGAGCCGACAGCTGGCGCCGCTGACCCCAGGGAGGCGTCGCTGATGTTCGTCGCGACCGACGTGTTGAGTTACGTGAATGTCTTCATGTATTCGACTTCAGCGCAAAGCGAGCCAAAAGATGTGCCCGGTCGCACGGCCTGCGGCAGCAAGACTCCCGGCCACTACAGCTGCGCAGTGCCGCTCGGGGCCGCACTGGCGCAACTGAAAGGCGGCGATGGCATCGTCGGCCTCCGCATCGAAACCGAAGGGCTCGATGGCGACCGCAGCACGGTCAGGGTGACATTGCCGGTGAAGGCGGCATCGCAAACTACGCTGCCCGCACCGTCGGCGCCAGGCCAGAACAACACGCCGAGTTACCGGCACGCACTGAGCTTCATCGTCGACCGCGCCAGCGACGTCAATCGCCCAGCAGTTCACCGATAGGCTGGAGGTCTTCGACGCGGTCGCAGACGGCCTTGAAGACCATCATGATCGGGATGCCGAGCAACAGGCCCCACACGCCCCACAGCCAGCCCCAGAAGATCACACCGACGAAGACGGCGAGCGGGTTCATGCGACTGGTGCGGCTGGTCAAAAACGGCAGCAGCAGATTGCCGACGAGGGTGTGGATCACCAGCGAGACACCGCCGATCACGAGCGCCATCTGGATGCTGTTGAACTGCAAAAAGGCGACCAGCCCCGCTGCGCCCATGACGATCACCGAGCCGATGTAGGGGATGAGATTGGTCACAGCGGCCAGGATGCCCCACACCGCGGCATTGCCAAGCCCCAGCGCCCAGAACGACAAGCCGGTCGCCAGGCCGACCAATGCGCTGGTGAAAATCTGGACGAGCAGGTAGCGCTCGATCTGCTTGGACATGTCGTCCAGCACGTGCACGGTGATCTTCTTTTTCTCCAGGCTCGGTCCGGTGATCTTCACCAGCTTGCGCCGGAATGTATTGCCCGACCCGAGCGCAAAGAACGTGAGAAACACCACCAAGGTGAGCTGCCCGGTTGCCGATAGCAGCCCGACGGTCCCGGTCCACATGTAGTCCCGCACATTGAACGCCGGGCGCTCGACGACCACGCGCGTGGCGCCGGTTCGGCTTGCGACCTTGGCCGAATTTTCTTCGGCTGCCCGCTCCAGTTGCGAAGCCGCCTGCTGCACGCTGTCGAGTGGCGTGCCGGTGCGCGCGGCTGCGCCCTGACGCACTTGCGCCCGCAGCTTTTGCGCCGCAAGGGGAAGCGAGTCGACAAGCTGTAACGCGCTACCGGCGAGGGAATAGGTGGTCCATGCGATCGCACCGCCCAATATCAACAGAATTGCGGCTGCACCGAACCAGCGAGAAATTTTTATCCGCTCGAGTCGCGTGACGAGCGGCGCCAGAGCGTAGGTGAGCAGCAGGCTCACCATCAGCGGAATGAACACCGCGGAAGCCCATTGCAACGCAAAAACCGTGGCCAGCACGGCCAGGACCACGAGCGAGGCACTGCGCACATCGACCGGCATGTGAAGCAGCACGCGCTCACCGTTTTTCTTCGCTCCCTCAGTAGAACTCGGTGCCTCAGGCGGTGGCCCCATCAGCGGTTCCAGCGCCGCCTCGATGACTGCCGGCAGTTCGACCGGAGACTCGTCTGCGGCGTGCGGTGTCACGGTGCTTCCTTCATCGCCTCGCGCACGGCACTGAGTTGCCGTCGAGACACGACGACCGGCTCTGGAATGCCTTCGAGGCGCAAGGCCCAGCCGTCGATGTCTTCACCGTCGTCGTACTTCTCGAGTGCGCGAATGGCCGCACGCGACACCAGCGCGTTGCGGTGCACGCGCACGAAGCGGTCGGCGTAGCGCTCTTCGAACTCGACCAGCGAACCGTCCAGGATATGGCTGCGTGTGGCGGTGCGCACCGTCAGGTATTTGTACTCCGACTTGAGGTACAGCACCTCCGACAGCGGCACGCGTTCGGCACGGCCGCGGTCCTGGATCAACAACGTTTCTTGCGGCGCCTCGGGCTGTTGTCCGCGGCGGTCTTTCAGGTAGCGCTCGACTTTTTGCAGCGCTTGCTGGAGGCGCTCGACGCGCACCGGCTTGGTGAGGTAGTCGACGGCATCGAGCTCGAAGGCGGTTACCGCATGCGCAGCGTGCGCGGTCACGAACACCACGGCTGGCGCGTCGCTGCGCGCCTTCAGGCTGCGCGCGACTTCGAGTCCGTCGATGCCCGGCATGTGGATGTCGAGCAGCACCAGGTCGAGGGGCGTGTTGGCCAGATGCTGCAGGGCTTCCGCGCCCTGTGCCGCTTCCGCAACCACTTCGGCGCCCGGCTCAGTGCACTCGCCGAGCAAGGTGCGCAGACGCGATCGTGCGAGCGCTTCATCGTCGACGATGAGAGTCTTCAAGTTCATCGGTTCGTCTCGCTTGCGGCGCTCTTGGAGTGGCGTCCGTTCATGAAAGTCAGTCGGCTTCCGCCGGAATGGCGATGCGCACGCGGTAATTCTGCTGATCGAGCCCGGCGCTGAACTGCGCCTGCATGTCGTGCAGCAGGCGCAACCGGTCGCGCACGTTGTCCAGCGCAATGCCGTGGCCGCGCGGCAGGGGCTGGTCGGCCCAACGCAACGGCGGCAGGCTGTTGATGACCTCGATCACCACCATGCTGCCGCGCCGTTCCGTGCGAATTCGCAGCTTGGCGCCGTCCGGACTGGGCTCGACGCCGTGCTTGACCGCGTTCTCCACCAGCGGCTGCAGCAGCAGGGGCGGCAGGCGCGCGCCACTCGCTGCCGCATCCAGATCCCAGCGAATGCGCAAGCGATTGCCGAAGCGCACCTGCTCGATCGCCAGATAGCGCTCGGCCAGCGCGATCTCGTCGGCCAGCGTGACCGACTCCCGTGGCTCGGCCAAGGCTTGCCGAAACAGCTCGCTCAGGTCTTCCAGCATCGCTTCGGCTTTGGCCGGCTCGTCGCGTACGAGGGCGATCGCACTGTTCAGCGTGTTGAACAGGAAGTGCGGTCGAATGCGCGCTTGGAGTTCTTCGAGTCGTGCCGTGGTGGCGGCCGGCGTGCGACCACGGGCGCGCAGAACCAGCGTCACCATCACCACCGCAGCGAACAGCCCACCGGCCAGCACGCTGGCGATCCACGGCGCCGACGCCAGCACGCCGGTCAGGCGCAGCAGGCCGCAGCCATAGAGCGCCGACAGCGAACCAAGCAAGCTGCCGACAGCGTACTGCGCGGGCCGTGGCAGGCGTCCGAGCACCTTCTTCAAGGCACAGGCCAACACCAGCCACAGCAACGTGGCCGGCAACGCGCCCCCCGTGACCGTAGCCGCCAAGGTGAGCCAGTCGGCCGGAGTCGGTGCAACGAAGAGCGTGGCAATCGCCACCACCGCTTCGACGAAAAGCACGGCCCGCAGCACCACCCCGATCTGGCAGGCGTCGAACAGCGCAGCGCCACCGTTCGGCGCTCTTCCCGCCGACCGCGCTGCAGAGGCCATTGCGGACGCACGCGTCTTCATGAGCGTTGCCGCTGCGGTTTTGGGAGAGGTGCCCGATAAAATCGACGGGTTGCGCATCGCAGAAACGGTGGGTGACTAACCCATTATTGCCTCCCGGCACGCCCCTCGACAGGCCCGTATGACCCAAAACCAACTCGACAAGAAATCCGAAGCCTGGTCGGCTCTCTTCTCCGAACCCATGAGCGATCTGGTGAAGCGCTACACCTCCAGCGTGTTCTTCGACAAAAGGATGTGGGAGGCTGACATAGAGGGGTCGCTGGCGCATGCTGCAATGCTCGCCGCACAAAAGGTCATCGGCGCGCAGGACCACGCCGCGATTCAAAGCGGGATGACACAGATTCGTGCCGAGATCGAATCCGGCGCTTTCGAATGGAAGCTGGACCTCGAAGATGTGCACCTGAACATCGAGGCACGCTTGACACAGCTGGTCGGAGATGCGGGCAAGCGCCTTCACACCGGCCGCAGCCGCAACGACCAGGTCGCGACCGACGTGCGCCTGTGGCTGCGTGGCGAGATCGACCTGATCTCCGCCCTGCTGATCGAATTTCAGAAGGCGCTGGTCGACATTGCCGACAAGAATGTCGAGGTCATCCTGCCTGGCTTCACCCATTTGCAGGTGGCCCAGCCGGTGAGCTTCGGCCACCACATGCTGGCCTATGTCGAGATGTTCGCCCGCGATGCGGCCCGCATGCTCGACGTGCGAAAGCGCGTCAACTGGCTGCCGCTGGGCGCCGCCGCACTGGCCGGTACCAGCTACCCGCTCGATCGCGAGATGGTCGCTAAGACGCTCGGTATGGTCGACGAGCACGGCCATGCCAACGTCTGCCAGAACAGCCTCGACGCAGTGAGCGACCGCGACTTTGCGATCGAGTTCACCGCTGCGGCCAGCCTGTGCATGGTGCACATCAGCCGCATGAGCGAAGAGCTGGTGTTGTGGATGAGCCAGAACTTCGCGTTCATCCAGATCGCCGACCGTTTCACGACCGGCTCGTCGATCATGCCGCAGAAGAAAAACCCGGATGTTCCCGAACTGGCGCGCGGCAAGACCGGCCGCGTGGTCGGCCATCTGATGGCGCTCATCACCCTGATGAAGGGCCAGCCGCTGGCCTACAACAAGGACAACCAGGAAGACAAGGAACCGCTGTTCGACACGGTCGACACCTTGAAAGACACGCTGCGCATCTTTGCCGAAATGATCGGCGGCATCACCGTCAAACCGGAGGCGATGGAAGCCGCTGCGCTGCGCGGCTACGCCACCGCGACCGACCTCGCCGACTATCTGGTGAAGAAGGGCCTGCCGTTTCGCGATGCGCACGAAACCGTAGCGCACGCGGTCAAGGCGGCCATATCGCACAAGGTCGACTTGTCGGAGTTGCCACTCACGGTGCTGCAGCAGTTCAACCCGAACATCGAAAAAGATGTGTACGACGTGCTGAGCCTGCGCGGCTCGCTCAACGCACGCAACACGCTCGGCGGCACGGCCCCGGTGCAGGTGCGGGCGCAAATCGCAAGGCACCGCGCACGCCTGGGCTGATCACCTTCAAAGCGTCGCGTTTGCACGCCTCGGTGCAACATGTGGCACGCTGAATCCGACACGCAAGCCCGCTCGTACCTTCTACATGACGCCCCATGTTCGACAATTCGCCAATGACAGCACTCAGCCCCGACGCCGAACTGATGGCGTTGATCGACCGTGTCGGCCAGCGCGACGAGACGGCATTGCGCCTTCTGTATGACCGCACCGCGCCCAAACTCTTCGGGCTCGCACTGCGCGTCGTGCGCCAGCGCGAGTGGGCCGAAGACGTGGTGCAGGAGGCTTTCATGACCATCTGGCGCGTTGCGGGCGACTACCGTGCCACGCTGAGCCCGCCGATGGCGTGGATGGGGCTGATCGTGCGCAGCCGGGCGCTCGACCTGCTGCGCAAGCGCACCGCCGATCGCGCCCATCTCACGCAGGAGTTCGACGAGATCATGGAGGGCACGATGCAGTCGGATGCGCCGGACCCTTCCGCGATAGCCGATGCGAGCGAGCAGGCGTGGGCCTTGCATCAGTGCCTGAGCCAACTCGAAGGCCGGCAACGCGAGGTGGTGAGCCTGGCTTACCTGCGCGACTTGAGCCACAGTGAACTGGCCGAGCAGCTCAAGCTGCCGCTCGGCACCGTCAAAACCTGGATTCGCCGCGGCCTCGAGAAGCTGCGCGTCTGTATGGGCCGCTTCGCCTGAAGCAAAACATGAGACGCACAGGGACTTATCCATGAACCTTTCTTCGCATCCTGAATTGCTCGAGCTGCTGGCTGCAAGCCACGCGCTCGGCACGCTGCGTGGCGGCGCCCGGCGCCGTTTCGAATCGATTGCGCGGGAGCAGGCACCAGTGCGCGCCGCGGCGCTGGTCTGGCAGAGCCGCCTGTCCAGCATGACCGAGTTGCAGGCATCGGTCACGCCCGACCCCGCTGTGTGGACACGCATTCGCAACATGATCGAGGCCGAACAAAGCGATCACGCCATGCAACGGCAGCGATCTGCGGCTGCAGCCATCCCGGCGGCTGTCGGTCCGGTCGGCTGGCTGCGCAGCCTGGCGTTGTGGCGCAGTGCCGCGGCCGCTGGCGCTTTGGCCACGGTGCTGGCGGTGGTCGTCGGCATCAACCTGCGCGATGAGCTGCGCAATGCGCCGGCCGTGCAGTACGTGGCCGTGCTGCAAGACGACAAGTCCGCCGCGTCGATGCTCGTCACCTTCGATCCAAAGAGCCGTCAGCTGGTGCTGCAGCGCGTGGGCAGCTACCAAACAGCCGCCGACCACTCGCTGCAACTCTGGGCCTTGCCACCGGGCGCCGCGCCGCGGTCACTCGGCGTGCTGGGCGACCAGCCGGCCCTGAAGCTCGCGGCCTCGGCATCGGAGATGCAGGCCGTGCCGACACTGGCGATCACCCTGGAGCCGCGAGGCGGCGTGCCACCCGGCAGCGGACCGACCGGCCCGGTGCTGTTCAAGGGTGCGCTGATCGAGAAAATGCTGTGATGCGATGCGCTTGATCGCGCACGGGCAGCGACTGAAGCTGCAGCTTGCCCTGTCGTTCTCGTGCGCATTCCTGCTGGGCGCGACGAATCTCTACGCGCAGCCCGTCACCAAGTCCATCGCGGACGCAGCCGCAGCAGATGCGGCGGTTACTGCCGCCGAGCAAGCCACGGCCACGCAATCCTTGGCCGCGCACGCACGGTGGCGTCAGGAGCTGGACGCTATCGCAGCCGCCGACCACGCACAACCGCCGCCGCTCGAGGGTGTGGTGTTCGTCGGCAGCTCGACCATCCGCCTGTGGCCGCATCTGGCGCAAGACTTTTCGCAGGTTCCCAATGTGATCCAGCGCGGCGTGGGCGGCTCGACACTGGCCGAGCACAGCGTGCTCGAGCATCAGCTCGTCGGCCAATACAAACCGAGGCAGGTGGTGGTCTATGCTGGCGACAACGACCTCGTCGAAGGCCAAACGCCGCTGCAAGTGCTGCACAGCTTTGCGCGTTTTGCCAATGCGGTGCGGGCCGACGCCCCGGATGCGCGCATCACCTTCATTTCGGTCAAGCCGAGCCCGTCGCGCGAGAAGGTCTTGCCGCAGGTCCGCGAGACCAACAACATCGTCTCAGCGTATCTGCGCACGTTGGGCAACAGCGATTACGTCGACGTGTTCACTCCCATGCTGGGTGCCGATGGACGCCCGCGAACCGAGCTCTTTCGCGGCGACCAGCTGCACATGAACGCGACCGGCTATGCGCTGTGGCAGTCGCTCATCGCTTCGCATCTGGTGCCGCCGGATTCTGCAATCGTGACATCGCCGACGGCAGCCGCGCCGCCGCGTTGACGGCTGACTTGCGCCGGTCCCAGCGCAACACCGCCCACGCCACCGCGTAGAGCCAGCCGAACACCGCGAGCAACAACAAGGCGTCGCCCCACCAGGGCCGGGCGGTCTGGCTGTCACCGTAGAAAGCCAGCACCGTGAGCACCGCGACCAGGTGCGCGCAAAAAACCGGCAACGACGCGGAGCCCATCGCCTCGAGCCATCGAAAGCGCGGCAGGCGTTCGATGATGGCGGGCCCGAAGCGCACCGCGAGGATGCCCAGCGCAGCCAGGTCGAGCAGGCGCAGCGGGCCGAGCTGCCACTTGTCGAACAGCAGGTTGAGTTCGACATCGCCGCCAAAAGGCGCCTGCCCGTGCGCGCCGAAGTGCCGCCACACCAGGCCGTACAGCGCGACCACCGCCGCGAGCGACACCAGCCATGACGGAAAGCGTAACGGCCTGGCATCGGGCGCGTTGCGGCTGGCGCCCAGCCACAGCCCGGTAAACCACAGGAACTGCCAGCCGAAGGTGTTGAACGCGCCCATTTCCTGGAACGGCACCGGCAAGCCCGTCCAGTGCACGGTGAAGGCATAGATCCATTCGCTCAGCCCTAACTGCGCAAGCACCCAGAGCGCCGTGCTCATCGCCATCACGCCGAGCCAGCCGTGGCGCAGGCCGAAGGCCATGACCCACGGGCTCAACAGCATGAAAAAGATGTACATCGGCAAGATGTCGAGCAGCGCCGGTTCGTAGATCAGCAGCAGGCTGTAGATGAAGCCTCGATGCGGCTGCGCGAGGTAGTACGACACCAGGTTCTTCACCGCCGCCTGGTCGATGCGCAGGCTCACCGCGGTGATCACGAAGAACAGAAACAGCAGCGTTGCGGCTTGGCTCAGATAAACCTTGAGCGCGCGCTTCCAGAAGGCACGCCGCATCGGATCCACGCCCTGGCTGTAACCGATGCGGCTGTACACCAGCCCCGACACAAAGGCCGACAACAGCACGAAACCCTCCGCCGCAGAGACAAAACCGAAAGGCTGGCCGAGCGGGTCGGTGAGCCGTGTCGGCAAGTGGGTGACGGTCATCAGCACGAGCATCAGCCCGCGCAGTGCATCGATTTCCCAGAGGCGTTTCATTGGTCGCGTCGATTGTATGAATCGGCTACGCTGCGGCCCACAAAGAGGGAGGAACCCGATGAACCGATTGCTTTCCAAATGGGCGCTGGGCACAGGCGTCTCGCTGGCCATGATGGCGTTACCCGCCCACGCGCTGCAGATCAGCAGTCTCACGCCCCAAGGCGAAGTGGCGCGTGTGCGCCAGATCGTCGCCAAGTTCGATCAGCCCGCAGTCAAGTTCGGCGACCCCAAAGCACCCGCGCCGCTCGTGGTGAGTTGCACCGACGCCGCCGCAGGCAAGGGCACCGGTCGCTGGACCGGCGAGAAGCAATGGGTCTACGACTTCGAGAACGATCTGCCGCCCGGCGTGCGCTGCACGGTCACGCGCATCGCCGATTTCAAGTCGGGTACCGGGGCCGACCTGACCGGCCCGGAGCGCTACCAGTTCAACAGCGGGGGCCCGTTCGTGCGCAACGTGCAGCCGAGCTACGGAAAGATCGACGAGCAACAACTCTTCGCGCTCGAACTCAGCGGCCCGGCCACGCTGGCCAGCGTCCGCCAGAACGTCTGGTGCGCAGTCGATGGCGTCGGTGAACGCGTGCCGGTGCGCCTGATCGAAGGGGCAGACCGTACCGGCCTGCTCAAGTCGTTCGGGCAGGACAAGGCCGCCGAGAAGGAGCCGCTGCGCTTCGTCACGATGCAATGCAACCGCACGTTGACGCCGGCAAGCCGCGTGCAGATCGTCTACGGCAAAGGCGTGGCGACGCCGTCGGGCATTGCCAACACGATCGAAAAGCGATTCGCCTTCGAAGTGCGCGAACCGTTCGCGGTGTCGTTCACCTGCGAGCGCGAGAACGCGCAGGCGGCCTGCCTGCCGTTGCGCCCGATGGAATTGCGCTTCAACGCGCCGGTGGCGCGCAAGCTGGCAATGCAGATCACGATGAAGGGCCGCGACAAGACCCTCATGCCGAAGGCCGACGAGGACAACGCCGACGACGATACGGTGGTCGAGTCCGTCGCCTTTGCGCCGCCTTTTGCCGAGAGCACGCCCTTCACCATCGCGCTGCCCGCGAAGTTCGTCGATGCATCGGGCCGCGCGCTCGCAGCGCCGGGCAGCTTCCCGATGAAAACGGCCACTGGTCTGATGCCGCCACTCGCCAAGTTCGCCGCCTCGCCCTTCGGCGTGATCGAGCGCTTTGCCGAACCCGGCGGTGTGGCGCTGATGCCGGTGACGGTGCGACGTGTCGAGCCCGCCCTGCGGGTCAACGCTTTGACGCCTGGCAAGGTCAGCGACATGAACCCGCAGACCGATGCCGAGATCATCGCCTGGTATCGCAAGGTCAGGTTCTACGACAACAGCTACACGGTCGACCGCAAGCTGGCGCGTGCCGACACAAAGGGTGCGCTGCCCAAGGTGATCGACAAGGACGAAAAAGACAACGTGCAGACGCGCATGCTGTCGCTGCTCAGCGGACAAGTCGGCGTGAAGACGCTCGACATGCCGAAGACCGAAGGCGGTGATCCTCGTCCTTTCGAAGTGATCGGCATCCCGCTCACGCCGGGCTTCCACGTGCTGGAGATCGCCTCTCAAAAGCTGGGTGATTCGCTGCTCGACGAGCGCTATGGCGCGGGCCGCACGATGTACGTGCGCACCACCGCGCTGGCCACCAATCTGGCGGTGCACTTCAAGCTCGGCCGCGAGAACGCGCTGGCCTGGGTGACAACGCTCGACAAGGGCCAAGTCGTCGCCAACGCGAAGGTGCGCGTGTCCGATTGCCGCGGCAAGGAAGTCGCGACCGGCACCACCGATGCGAGCGGTGTCGTCACGCTGAAGGGCATCTCGCCGGACGCGCCGAAGTGCAACGGCGCCGGGAGCATTGACGGCAACAGCGACGGCAACGACTACGGCACCGGCGCCTATTTTGTCAGCGCACGCGCCGGCGACGATCTCGCCTTCACCTGGACCGACTGGCAGCGCGGCATCGAGCCCTATCGCTTCAACGTACCGACCAGCCTGCAGGCCGAGCCCGATCGCGTGGCCCACACCCTTTTCGACCGCACGCTGTTGCGCGCCGGCGAGACGGTGTCGATGAAGCACCTGATGCGCACGCAGACCAGCGCCGGCTTCGGCGTAACGGACGACCTGCCCGACACGCTGGTCATCACCCACGTCGGCAGCGGGCAGGACTACGACCAGCCGATCACCTGGCGCAAGACCGCGACGGGCGGACGCAGTGCAGAGAACACCTTCGCCATTCCGCCAGCGGCCAAGCTCGGGCTGTACACAGTGGCGCTTTCGGGTGGAAAAGCAAAAGTCGGAAAGTCCGGCGGCGAGAGCGACGACGACAGCCGCGCCCTATCGACCGGCTCGTTCCGCGTCGAAGAGTTCCGCCTGCCGGTGCTCGAAGGCCGGGTCACGCCGACCGACAAGAAGCCGCTGGTCAACGCGACCACGGTGCCGACCGACGTGCAGATCAACTACGTGGCGGGCGGCGGCGCGGCCAACCTGCCGGTGCGCGTGTCGGCGCTGGTGCGTGGCAAGAACCTAAGCTTCGGCGACTACGACAGCTTTACCTTCACGCCGCCGCAAAAACAGGACGCTTCGGCCGCCGGTGCCGATGAAGAAGCCGACGCATCGCAAGACGCGCGCGTCATCGCGGACAAGCTGCCGGTGACGCTCGACAAGAACGGTGCCGGCAAGGTGACGGTCGACAAAGTTCCTAAGAACATCGCACCGCGCGAACTGCTGCTCGAGGCCACTTACGCCGACCCGAACGGCGAGGTGCAAACCATCCGCAGCACGCAGACCCTGTGGCCCGCCGCAGTGATTGCCGGCGTCAAGACCGAGAGCTGGATCTCGGTCGGCCAGAAGCTCAAGTTCCAGGCACTCGCACTCGACCTGAGCGGCAAACCGCAAGCCGACGTCGCGCTCGACGTCAAGGCCGTCGCGCGCATCACGACCAGCAGTCGGAAGCGCATGGTCGGCGGCTTCTATACCTACGACAACAAGACCGAAACCAAGGATCTTGGCACCGTGTGCAGCGGCAAGAGCGACAGCCGTGGCCTGCTGCTGTGCGATGCATCGCTGACCGAGCCGGGACGTGTCGAACTCATCGTCAGCGCAAAGGACAAGGATGGCAACGCCAGCGTCGCCGCCAACTCGGTGTACGTGACCAAGCAGGGAGAAATCTGGTTTGGCGGCGAAGACAACGACCGCATCGACGTGCTGCCCGAAAAGAAGAGCTACCAGCCGGGCGAGGTCGCCAAGTTCCAGGTGCGCATGCCATTCCGCTTTGCGACCGCGCTGGTCTCGGTAGAGCGGGAGGGCATCATCGAAACGCACGTGGTTCAACTTAACGGGCAAGACCCGACAGTGAGCCTCACAGTCAAGTCCGAGTGGGGACCGAACGCCTATGTGAGCGTGCTCGCGTTACGCGGCCGCCTGCGTGAAGTGCCGTGGTACAGCTTCTTCACCTGGGGCTTCAAGGCGCCGCGCGAGTGGTGGACCGCTTTTTGGTACGAGGGCAAGGAGTACGTCGCGCCGACGGCGATGGTCGACCTGAGCAAGCCGGCCTATCGACTGGGCCTGGCCGAGATTCGTGTCGGCACGCGTGCGCACCAGATCGACGTGAAGGTGACGAGCGACAAGCCGAGCTACCCCGTGCGTGGCAAGGCGCAAGTGACCATCACAGGCAAGCTGCCCGATGGCAAACCGGCCGCAGGCGCCGAAGTGGCCCTGGCCGCGGTCGACCAGGCGCTCCTCGAACTGATGCCCAACGACAGCTGGAACCTGCTCGAAGCGATGCTGCAACGGCGCAGCTGGGGCGTGAGCACCTCGACGGCGCAAATGGAAATCGTCGGGCGCCGGCACTACGGGCGCAAGGCCGTGCCGGCCGGCGGCGGTGGCGGCAAGGGCGCAGCGCGCGAGCTGCTCGACACGCTGCTTTTGTGGAACCCGCGCGTGGTGCTGGATGCCAACGGCCAGGCCGTGGTGACGGTGCCGCTCAACGATGCGCTGACGACCTTCCGCATCGTCGCGGTGGCCGATGCAGGCACCGGACTTTTCGGCACGGGCCAGACCACGGTCCAGGCCACGCAAGACCTGCAGATCATCAGTGGCCTGCCGCCGCTGGTGCGCGAAGACGATCAGTTCCGCGCGCAGTTCACCCTGCGCAACACCACGCAGAAGCCGATGAAGGTCGAGGCGGCACCGCGTGCGACGTTGCTCACGCTGGCGCCGCAAACGGTCGACATCCCCGCCGGCGAATCGCGTGAAGTCGCGTGGATGGTGACCGCGCCGGCGCAACTCGCGCAAACGCGGGCCGAGGCGATCCTGTGGGAGATCGAGGCCAGGGACATCACCGCCGGCAGTACCGGCAGTACCGGAAACAGCGCCGCACGCGATGCATTGAAGGTGCGGCAACGCATCATTCCAGCGGTGCCGTTGACGGTGCAGCAAGCGACGCTGGTCCAGCTCGATGGGCCCTTCACGCTCGACGTCGCGATGCCTGCCGACGCCTTGCCCGGCCGCGGCGGGTTGAAGATGTCGTTGCAACCCAAGCTGGCCGAAGGCCTGCCCGGCGTGCGCGACTATTTCGCCAACTACCCCTTCATTTGTCTCGAGCAGAAGACCAGTAAATCGGTCGGACTGCGCGACGGCAAGCTGTGGCAAGGCGTGGTCGCGCAGATCCCGAGCTACCTCGACAGCGACGGCCTCGCCAACTACTTTCCGCCACGCGATGGCGAGGCGAATCGCGGCAGCGACATCCTCACCTCGTACCTGCTGGCGGCGACGCAGGAAGCAGCTGCGCTCAACCCTGCCTTCGCCTTGCCCGACGACGTCGCAGCGCCGATGCTTGCCGGCTTGATCGCCTTCGTCGAAGGCAAGATCCAGCGCGAGTTCTGGAGCCCGCGCAAAGACCTGGATGTGCGTAAGCTCGCGGCGCTCGAGGCGCTGTCGCGCTATGGCAAGGCGCAGGGCCGCATGACGACCAGCATCACCATCGCGCCCAACCAGTGGCCGACCAGCGCGGTCATCGACTGGATAAACATCCTGAAGCGCGTGGCCGATGTGCCGCAGCGGCAGCAGCGCCTGGCCGAAGCAAATAACGTGCTGAAGGCGCGCCTCAGCTACCAGGGCACCAAGCTCATCTTCAGCACCGAGCAGGACGACTACTGGTGGTGGCTCATGACCAATGGCGATGTCAACACCGCGCGCCTGCTGTTGAGCGTGATGGACGACCCGGCATGGAAAGACGACATCGGCAAGCTGGCCAACGGCTTCATCGGCCGCCAGCAGAACGGTGCCTGGCACACGACCACCGCCAATCTGTGGGGCGGCCTCGCGCTGGAGAAATTCTCCAAGGCCTTCGAGAGCGCGCCGGTGACCGGCATCACCGCGGCGACGCTCGGCACCATCAAGGCGCAGGTCGACTGGAGCAAGGTCGAGCGTGTGAAAGCGAGCGATGCGGCCGGCGTACCGAACCAAAGGACGTTCTTCGGCGCGCCCGCCTCGCCTGGCAACCTGCGCAACAACAGCATGTTCCTGCCGTGGCCGGCAGCGACACCAGCAGTCGCCGGCGCAGCCGCAGAGGCAGTCACGCCTGCTTCGCACGACACGCTTCTGGTGACGCAGCAAGGCACCGGCAAGCCGTGGCTCACGCTGCAGTCGATCGCCGCGGTCCAACTCAAGGCGCCGTTCGCGGCCGGCTACCAGATCAAGAAGACCATCACGCCGGTCGAGCAGGCCACGCCGGGCGTCTACACCCGCGGCGACATCCTGCGCATCGCCCTAGAAGTGAACGCCAGTGCCGGCATGACCTGGGTCGTCATCAGCGACCCGATTCCCGGTGGCGCGACCATCCTCGGCGGTGGCCTCGGCCGCGATTCGCAGATCGCCACGCAAGGCGAAAAGAAGAACGGCGCGGGTTGGGCGGCTTTTGAAGAACGCAGCTTCGAAGCCTTCCGCAGCTACTACGAGTACATGCCGAAGGGCGTGGTCAAGATGGAGTACACCGTGCGCCTGAACAACGTCGGCGACTTCGCGCTGCCGCCAAGCCGCGTCGAGGCGATGTATGCGCCCGAGATGTTCGGCGAAATGCCGAATGCGCGGGTGAAGGTGGAACAAGCGAAGTAAAAGGTTTACATCCGGCACCGGTCCGGACCGGAGAGCCAGCAGAAAGCAGAAAGGCTTTCTGTTTCAACTCCCCGAACCGTGACAAATCTGGCATCGCTTCCTTTGTGACGGTGAAGGGGCGAACTAGGCTCGCTCCTTCAACAAAAGGGAGTGATAAATGAAAAAGACCTTGGTGGCCGCTATGGCCCTGCTTGCCTTGTCGGGCTGCGCGAGCATCTTCAATGGCAAGACCCAGAGCATCACGCTGAACAGCGTTCCGCCTGGAGCGAATGTTTCAGTGACCAACCGTGCCGGCGAAAAGATCCACACCGGAACGACCCCCGTCACAGTGACGCTCAACCGCGGCGCGGGCTACTTCAAGTCGGAAACCTACGTGGTCTCCCTGGCCAAGGACGGCTTCGCGCCACAAGAGGTGACGCTCACCAGCGCAGTGAGTGGCTGGTACATCGGCAACATCCTGTTCGGTGGACTGATCGGCATGCTGGCCGTCGATCCGGTCAGCGGCGCGATGTATACCTTCCCGGATTCGGTCACCGGCACGCTGGTGCCCAAGACCGGCAAGGTCTCGCAATCGAACGACTCGTTGACGATCGTCTCGACTGAGACGCTGACGCCTGCCCAAATGGCTCTGGCGCGTCCACTCTCCGCGTCGAGCACGAACTGAGTTCGCGCCGCTGCAGGGGCGGCGACATAGGCAAGCAAGCGGTGCAGCGTCCAGCGCTGCCCGCTTGCGTTCGGCAAGCCGGTGAACTAAAACGGCTGGCCCTTCGAAAGACTGCCCCATGACTGCCAGCGACCCGCTACTTGCCAGCCAACTCGTGGTTCGGGTCTGCCTCTTTCTCGTCGCGGCGATCGCCCTGTCCGGCGGTACGCTGCAAATGTTTTTAGGCCAGCCCGACACGTCACCGCGGCTGGACAACGTTCACCGATTCATGGCGGGCGTGTACTTCTCCACTGGCGTCATCAGCCTGTGGGCCGGCATCACCATTCGCCAGCAAGACACACTGGTATACCTGCTCGCGCTCGGTGTGCTGCTGGCTGGCGTGGGTCGACTGGTCTCCATCAGCAAGGTCGGTTTGCCGAAGCCGACAGCCGTCTGGTTGGGCTATCTCATCCCTGAGTTGGTCCTGCCTTTCATCATCGCGATCGCGCACTACATCGGCTCCAAATGACACATGCAACGCTCACCACTTGGCACGAGCTGGTCAAGACTCGCAACACCAAAGGGCTGAAGGATCTGCTGGCAGACGACGTCGTTTTCTACTCGCCCGTAGTGCACACACCGCAGGCCGGCAAAGCGGTCACGGCGCAGTACCTGTCCGCCGCCTTTCACGTGTTCTTCAACGAAACGTTCCGCTACGTCCGCGAAGTTGTCGGACCGAACGATGCAGTGCTGGAGTTCGAGGTGAACATCGATGGCATCGCGGTCAACGGCGTCGACATGATCAAGTGGAACGACGAGGGAAAGATCGTCGAGTTCAAGGTGATGTTGCGGCCACTCAAGGCGATCAACCTGATTCACCAGAAGATGGGCGTCCTGCTGCAGGCGAAGCAATAGCCACCGAATACCCGCCTGGATTCACATGCGCGCCACCATCGCCAGACCGCTCGCTGCGCTGCTGTGCATGTTGGCGGCAGTCACAACGGCCGCTGCGGTCCCGACGTTCGATGCAGTGAAGCGCGACTTCCGCTCATCCGACGTCGCCGTGCTCGATCGCCATGGCGAACTACTGCAACGGGTGCGCATCGATCCGACCGTGCGGCGCGGGCAATGGATCACGCTCGACGACGTATCGCCCGCCCTTCGTACCGCGATGGTGCTGAGCGAAGACAAGCGCTTCTACGAACACAGCGGTGTCGACTGGCGCGCGGCATCGTCGGCCGCATGGGGCAATCTGTGGAACACGAAAACGCGCGGCGCCTCGACGATCACCATGCAATTGGCCGGCCTGCTCGACGACGACCTGCGACGCACGAGCAGCGGGCGCAGCTTCTCTCAGAAGGTCGGGCAAACGGTGGCTGCGGCGCAGCTGGAACGCAGTTGGCGCAAAGACCAGCTGCTGGAGGCGTACCTCAACACCGTGCCGTTTCGCGGCGAGATCGTCGGGATCGATGCGCTCTCGCGCACGCTGTTCGGCAAGGCGCCGCACGGGCTCGATGCGCGCGAGGCGGCAGTGGCCGCGGCGTTGGTGAGGGCTCCGAACGCGAAGCCGGGCGTCGTGGCGCAACGCGCTTGCGAAGTACTGCGCGTGATGGAGCCGGAGCGAAGCAAGTCGGATTGCGAAGTGATGGACATGTTCGCTAGTGCGGCGTTGCAGAAGCGGGCGTTCGATTCGAACGAGGGGATTGCGCCGCATCTGGCGCGAAGAGTGTTGAGGGAGCGGGAGAAAGACGAAATTACCACCACCTTGCGGGCGCCGTTGCAGCGCTTTGCTCTCGCCTCGCTACAACGCCACTTGCGCGAACTGCGCGGACGCCATGTCGAAGACGGCGCACTCGTCGTGCTCGATAACGCGAACGGTGATGTGCTCGCATGGGTCGGCTCGTCGGGTGTGTTGAGCCGGGCAGCGGAGGTCGACGGCGTGACAGCGCAGCGGCAGCCGGGCTCGACCTTGAAGCCGCTGCTCTATGCCGAAGCATTGGCCGAGCGGCGGCTCACCGCCGCATCGCTGCTCGATGATTCATCGGCACAGATCGCCACGGCCGGCGGACTCTACATCCCGCAGAACTACGACCGGCAATTCAAGGGGCCGGTGTCGGTGCGCACCGCGCTGGCTGCATCGCTCAACGTGCCGGCAGTGCGCACGCTTGTCATGGTGTCGCCGGCAGCCTTCGCGCGGCAACTGCGTGTCGCGGGCGTGCCGTTGAAGGAGAGCGGCGACTACTACGGGTACAGCCTGGCGTTGGGGAGTGCGGAGGTGTCGTTGCTGGCGTTGACCAACGGGTATCGGACGTTGGCGAACGGGGGACGGTTCGGGGAGACGCGAGTCGTTGCGGGGCTGTCTCCATCCCTGCCCTCCCCTATCGGGGGAAGGAGCAAAACAGAAGAGGTGCAAGCCGTGCGCGCGGTCGATGCGGGTGCGGCGTTTATCGTGGGGGACATCCTTTCCGACGCCAACGCGCGGGCACGGACCTTCGGGCTCGACAGCATTTTGTCGACGCGCTTCTGGACAGCAGCGAAGACCGGCACCAGCAAAGACATGCGCGACAACTGGGCACTCGGCTGGTCGCAGCGCTACACCGTCGGCGTATGGGTCGGCAACGCGAGCGGCGCGCCGATGTGGGACGTGAGCGGCACCAGCGGCGCGGCGCCGGTGTGGGCCGAGGTGATGCGCTTCCTCCATGCCAACGAACCGAGCCGTGCGCCGACGCCACCGACCGGGCTCGTTCGCACGCATGTGACGTTCGGGAGCGGCAACGGCAACGACGGCGGGCTGCTCGAAGCGGCACGCGACGAGTGGTTTCTGCAAGGCACCGAGCAGGCCGAATTCGCGCTCGACTCGGCCCCCGGAAAGTCGGGGCGCGACGGTGGCTCCGCACGCATCACGTCACCATCGACCGGCACCATCATCGCGCTCGACCCGGACATCCCGCCGAACCGCCAGCGCGTGCGCTTCGAGAGCGGAGCGGGCGAAGGCTCGGCCCTGCGTTGGCAGATCGACGGCAAGCCGTTTGCGCGCGGTGCCAGCGCGCAATGGTTGCCTTGGCCGGGACGGCACGCCATTCAATTGGTCGATGCGGCCGGCAAGGTGCAAGACGAGATCAAGCTTGAAGTACGCGGCGCCGGCGTCATTTCACCCGCACCGAAACGCTGAGCCGCTGCAGTGCCTGGGCCGCTGTCCGGACAGACTTCGTCGCGTGCGCTTTAATCGAAGCAATGAGTTCCGTCGACCTGCTGATCGATGCCGAGTGCGACAACGCACCGGCACCATCCCCCACCCCTGCCATCACCCGCTCCAGTCGCTTGCTGCTCGGCCTCAGCGTCGTGCTGATCGCGTTCAACCTGCGCCCGGTGTTTGCGAGCCTCTCGGTGGTGCTGCCCGAGATCATCGCTGCCACCGGTTTGTCGTCCACCGCAGCGAGCTTGCTGACGACCTTGCCCGTGGTCTGCCTCGGCGTCTTCGCGCCGTTGGCGCCATCGCTGGGCCGCCGCTTCGGCACCGAGCGGACGCTGCTCGGTTGCATGGCGCTGATCTTCATCGGCACCTTGCTGCGCGGCAGCGGCAGTGTCGGGCTGCTGTTCGTCGCATCGGCCATCGCGGCCGCTGGCATCGCGGTGTCGAACGTGCTGCTGTCGGGCCTGGTCAAGCGCGACTTCGCAAAGCAGGCCGCGCTGATGATGGGGCTCTACACCATGGCGGTCTGTGGCGGTGCCGCTGCCGCAGCCGGCTTTACCGTGCCGCTCGAACATGCCATGGGCGGTGGATGGACCTGGGCCCTGGCGCTGTGGGCCGTGCCGGCCGGCGTGGTCACCCTGCTGTGGGCGCCGCAAGCATGGTCGCTGGCTCCAGTCGCCAGCGAAGCTGCCTACACCGTGCGTGGCCTGTGGCGCGACAAGCTGGCGTGGCAGGTCACTTTCTTCATGGGACTGCAATCGGCTCTCGCGTACATCGTCATGAGTTGGCTCGCGCCAATCCTGAGGGAGCGTGGCCTTGGCGATGCGGCGGCAGGCTACGTTCTGTCGCTGTCGATCATCACGCAGGTGATCACCTGCCTCGTCGTGCCGGCCATCGCAGTCAAGTTCCGCAATCAGGTCGGAGTGGCCGTGGTGTTGGCCGTGCTCATCGTCGCGGCCATGCTGGGCTGCCTGCTGGCGCCGCTGTCGGGCATCTGGGTCTGGGCCGTGCTGCTCGGCATTGCGCAAGGCGGCTCATTCGCACTGGCGTTGACCTTCATCGTGCTGCGTTCGCCCGATGCACATGTGGCGGCGCACCTGTCGGGCATGGCGCAAGGCGTGGGCTATATGGTCGCGGCCCTCGGCCCGCTGCTGGTGGGTCTGCTGCGCGGGTGGACCGGCGGGTTCGCGGCGGCGGCGTGGCTGTTCGTGGGGCTCGGCGTGGCGCTGGTGGTGGCCGGGCTTGGCGCGGGTCGCATGCTGCACGTGGGGGCGGTGACGGTGCCCGCGCTGGGCGGCAGTCGCTAGAGCGCGGTGCGGGTGTCGATGCCGGCGATTTTTTAAGAATCGGCTGGGCGTTGCTTTGAAGCGTATGGCCGCATGAGCATTGCGCTGCCCCTTGAGATCCACGACCTGGCGCTGCAGGGGATGGGCGCATCTGTCACGGAGGCCTGGACAGGATCAGGCTGGGGCGCGCTCGGTGGGCCGTTTGGGTGAGGTCACCAAGGCAGGCTCCCCTATAATTTAACGGTTGGTGCTCGCTTTGGTTTTCAGGTCAAAGCAGTTCAACGGGAATCAGGATGGGATGCCGTGTATGTCTGAGTGGACGTGCTTCGGCGCCCGAACCTGAGCTGCCCCCGCAACGGTAAGCGGACGCAAGCCTAGTGCTTGCAGCTCGTATTAAGTGCCCACTAGGTGAACGCCGCGAAAGCGACGGCCCGGGAAGGGAATACGGGTCGTCTTCGCCAGCCCGGATACCGGCCAATGAGGTGGTGCGTCATGCGAATGATGCGCCTTGCGGTGCATGCCTGCGGGGAAGCGGGCGAGCATGTCCAGTGCGGTGTTTCCATCATCATTTATTTCCCTTTCAGGTCGCTTGAGGTGACGCTGCTCCGCCAGTTTGTGGGCGATGGCGACGCCATGCATCTACGCATGGTCCGAAATGCTGTCCCCGTGCAAACGAAGGTCACGGGATGAGCACAGCCACTGCCGTGTCCTGCCGCGCGCTGATGATCACTGCCCCGGCTTCGGGCCAAGGCAAGACCACGGTCACTGCCGCGCTGGCGCACTGGCACCGCAGCCGAGGCCGCCGCGTGCGGGTGTTTAAAACCGGCCCAGACTTTCTCGACCCCATGGTGCTGGAGTGCGCCAGCGGCGCGCCAGTGCAGCAGCTCGACCTATGGATGGGTGGCGAAGCGCACTGTGCTGAATTGCTCTACGACGCCGCCATTCAGGCCGATCTAATCCTGGTCGAAGGCGTGATGGGTTTGCATGACGGGACGCCGTCGAGTGCTGATCTCGCATTGCGTTTCGGCCTGCCGCTGTTGGCCGTGATCGATGCCTCGGCGATGGCGCAAACCTTCGGTGCCGTGGCGCACGGGCTTGCCACTTACAGAGCCGGCCTGCAACTGATCGGCGTGCTGGCCAACCGAGTCGGCAGCTCGAGCCATGCGCAGATGTTGCGGGAAAGCTTGCCTGCCGGCATGACCTGGTATGGCACGCTGCCGCGTGGCGGAAACTACGGGTTGCCCGCGCGTCACTTAGGGCTGGTGCAGGCTGCAGAAGTCGGTGACATGGCCGAGCGGATTGCAGCTGCCGCACTGGCGCTCGGCGAGAACGGGGAGTTGCCCATCCCGCCAGTTGTTCAGTTCGAGACACCGCTCGCCTCGGACAATCTGGTGCTCCCTGCACTGCTGAGCGGCACCACGATTGCCATCGCGCGAGACGCTGCCTTTTCATTTTTATACCCCGCTAATTTGGACACACTGCGTGCCCTGGGCGCACAGCTGTGCTTCTTCTCGCCCTTAGCCAACGAACCGGTGCCGACTGCAGCTCAAGCGCTGTACCTGCCCGGCGGTTATCCGGAATTGCACTTGCAGGCGTTGGCGAACAACACCGCCGCGCGCCAATCCATCCATGCGCACCACGCTGCTGGCCGGCCCCTGGTCGCAGAGTGCGGCGGCATGCTCGCACTGCTTGAGACGCTCAGCGACAAGGCAGGCCACAGCTCGCCGATGATGGGCCTGCTGCCCGGCCAGGGCGTCATGACCGATCGGCTCGTCAATCTCGGCATGCACAGCCTGGTGCTGCCTCAAGGCCAGGTGCGCGGTCATACCTTCCACCATGGACGCATTGCGACAACGTTGCCGGCCACGCTGCACACCGTGGCTCAGCGCCAACATGGTCGGCCCGAAGCCGTATTCCACCAAGGCCGCTTGTTCGCTTCGTTCATGCACCTGTACTTTCCGAGCAACCCACTGGCCATCGCCGCGTTGTTCAAGCCATGACCTTGTCTCCAATGTCCACCGAGCGAGCACCGCAGCCCTTGCACGACACTCAACCACCACAGGGTGCATCGCACGGCCGCGTCACCGTGCACACCGGCCCCGGCAAAGGCAAGAGCACAGCCGCGTTCGGGCTCGCGCTGCGCGCTGCCGGCCAAGGCGAAACAGTCAAGATCTACCAGTTCATGAAAGTGCCCACGGCGCGCTTTGGCGAGCACCGCTTATTCGAGCAACTGGGCATGCCTATCGAAGGTCTGGGCGACGGCTTTAGCTGGAAGAGCCGCGACTTGGAACATTCGGCCGAACTCGCGCGCGCGGGTTGGGCCCGTGCCGAGGCCACAGTGCGAGCCGGCGCGCACTCCCTGGTGGTGCTCGACGAAATCATGTATCCGCTGCGCTATGGCTGGATGTCGCTCGACCCGGTACTGGCCTGCCTGCGCGAGCGCCCATCGCATGTGCATGTGGTGCTCACTGGCCGCAATGCGCCGCAGGAACTGATCGACATCGCCGATTCAGTGACCGAGATGGCATTGATCAAACACCACTTCAAGGCAGGTGTGCCGGCACAACGCGGCATCGAGGACTAGTCACTTCGTCGCTCGCCTGACTTCTCTACGCTCACTCAGCCCATTCAGGAATCGACCATGCAATCCCGCAAGATCCCCGCCACCATCGTCACGGGTTTTCTCGGCAGTGGCAAGACCACTCTGCTGCGTCACCTGCTGCAAAACGCCCAAGGCCTGCGCATCGCAGTGATCGTCAACGAGTTCGGCGAGCTAGGCATCGACGGCGAATTGCTGAAAGGCTGCGGCATCGGCTGCGACGAGACCGGCGCGCCCAACGGCCAGTTGTTCGAATTGGCCAACGGATGCTTGTGCTGCACCGTGCAGGAAGAGTTTGCCCCGGTCATGGAGCAGCTTGCTGCCCGCCGCGACCAGATCGACTACCTGGTGATCGAGACCTCCGGCCTGGCGTTGCCCAAGCCGCTGGTACAGGCCTTCCAGTGGCCCGCGTTGCGCAACGCCTTCACCGTCGATGCCGTGGTCGCGGTGGTGGATGCGCCTGCCGTGGCGGCCGGCCGCTTCGCCGACGATCCGGTGGCGGTTGACGCCCAGCGCCGCGCCGACGACAACCTGGACCACGACTCGCCATTGCACGAGTTGTTCGAAGACCAGCTCGCTACCGCCGACCTGGTGATCGTGCACAAGACCGACGGTATGGACACTGCAGCGCTGGCCGTCGTCGAAGCTGCCATCCGCTTGGAGACAGCGCCGGGCGTCAAGCTGCTGCATGCCCAGCATGGCCGCATCGACCTGGCCGTGCTGCTGGGCCTGGAGCGTGCGGTCGAAGACGTGATCGACCAACGCAAGACGCACCATGACGCGGAAGAAGACCATGACCACGATGCCTTCGATTCCGTCTCGGTGAATTTGCAGGTGCTTGATCGGGCGCGGCTGCTGACGGTGCTGCAAGACCTGGTCGGACGCCACGAGATCTACCGCGTCAAGGGATTTGTCTCGCTGCCCGGTGCGGCCATGCGACTGGTGATTCAGGGCGTGGGCACGCGCTTCGACAGTTACTTCGACCGGGCGTGGCGCGGCGACGAGATGCGCCAGTCGCGCCTGGTGCTGATCGGCGCCGGTCTGAACGCTGTAGTGCTGCAGGCCGAGTTGGACCGCGACCTGTCGGCCAGCGTTCATTCCTGAAATCACCCAAGGACTCTCATGCACCTGATGTCCACACGCCCGGGCGGCCACGTTGAAGACGGTGGCCAGGGCGTCGTGCGCGTCGAGCAGACGCCCGCCTCGATCGTGGTGCTGAGCGCGGCGGACACCACGCTCTCGCTGCTCGCCGATGTGGCCGCCCAGCTCGGGCCCGACTACCCCAGCGTTCGCCTGGCCAACCTGATGTGGCTGCGCCAGCCAGCCTCCGTCGACATGTACGTCGACGACGTGCTGCGCCATGCCCGCGTGATCGTGATCGACCACCTCGGCAGCCCCAGCGACTGGGCTTACGTGGTGGAACGTGCGATGTCGCTGGCGCGCGAGCGGGGCCAGTGGCTGGCGATGTTCTCGGGTGATGCCTTCGAGGACGCGCAACTACTGATCCGCAGCACCGCACAGCAAGACGATTGCCGCCACCTGTGGCGCTGCCTGCGCGAAGGCGGGCGCGACAACGCAAAGGCCTTTTTTTCGCTGATCGCCCATGCCGCATTCGGCCTCGGCGGGCGGCCGCCGGTGCCGGTGCCGTTGCCCAGCGCCGTGCGGTACGAGCCCCAGGCCATCACCAGCCGCACACCGTGGAAATCGGGCGCACCCGTGGCCCTCCTGCTGTTCTACCGCGCCCATTTGCTCGCCGGCAACACGGCGGTTTTCGATGTGATGTTGCAAGCGCTGGCCACCGCCGGCCTTAACGCAGTGGCTCTTGCCGTCGATTCCCTCAAGAACCCTGAAAGCCATGCCGCAGTGCAAGCGCTGGTCGCGGAACACGCAGTGGCGATCGTGCTGAACGCGACCAACTTTGCCACCGCGTCGATCGACGGCAGCGATCTGGGCGATGAAAGAGATGCGAATGCAGCGTCCGCGACCCTGGCCGGCGATGCCCCTGTGTTGCAACTTATCACCGCCGGCTGCTCGCATGAGCAGTGGCTGGCGGACGCACACGGTCTGGCGCCGCGCGACCTGGCCATGCAGGTGGTGCTGCCCGAGGTCGACGGCCGCATCCTTACGCGCGCCATCAGCTTCAAGGGCATGGCCTGGCGTTGCGAACGCACCGAACTCGACGTGGTGCGCTACGAAGCCGAACCCGAGCGCATGGCCTTCGTGGCCGAACTGGCACGCCGCTGGTGCGTGCTGCGCGAGAAGCCCAATGCCGACAAGCGCATTGCGCTGATCCTGGCCAATTACCCGATCGACGATTCACGCATTGCCAACGGCGTGGGGCTCGACACACCCGCCTCGACCGTGGCTGCGCTGCATGCGCTGCAAGCGGCAGGCTACGCCACCGGAGAATTGCCGGCCAGCGGTGACGCGCTGATCGCTTCGCTGTTGCGCGGCATCACCAACGACCGTGTCGCCAACGACGCCCGGCCCGCCGCTCAGAGCTTCGCCATGGCTGATTACCTGGAAGACTTCCTTTTGCTGCCAGCCGACAGCCGCGCTGCCGTCAACGCCCTTTGGGGCGCGCCGGAACAGGACCCCACGCTGCGCAGCGGTCGTTTCACCATCGCCGGTCTGCGCTTCGGCCATGTCTTCGTCGGCATCCAGCCGGCGCGCGGACGCGACATGGATTTGTCGGCCAGCTACCACGACGCCGACCTGGTGCCACCGCACCATTACCTGGCGTTTTATTTTTGGTTGCGTCGCGCCTTCGCGGTGGATGCGATGGTGCATGTCGGCACGCACGGCAACCTCGAATGGTTGCCCGGCAAGAGCGTGGCGCTGAGCGCAGCCTGCTGGCCCGATGCCATCCTCGGCCCGCTGCCGCACCTGTACCCCTTCATCGTCAACGACCCAGGCGAAGGCAGCCAGGCCAAGCGACGCACCCAGGCCGTGATCATCGACCACCTGATGCCTGCCATGACGCGCGCCGAGACCTACGGCCCGCTGCAGCAGATCGAGCGCCAGATGGACGAGTACTACGAGGCCTTGTCTCTCGACCCGCGGCGCGCGCGGCGGCTGCGTGAGGACATCCTCGAACGCACGCTGCGAGAAGGCTTGCACGAGGAGCTGGGCTTTGCCCGGCCGGCAGACGACACCGCGCGCGACAGCCTGTTGAAGGGACTGGACGCTTATCTTTGCGAGATCAAGGAATCGCAAATTCGCGACGGCCTGCACACCCTCGGCAGCTCTCCACAGGGTCGGCAACGCATCGACACGCTGGTCGCGCTAGCGCGCTTTTCAGCAGGCACGGTGGCGGGTCAGAAAAGTCTGCTGCTGGCGCTGGCACAAGACTTGGCACTCGACGGGGTGGACGGGTTCAACGTGCTCGGCCCGGACTGGGCCGCGCCGTGGCAGGGACCGCGCCCGCCGGCGCTGCAGCAGCTCAGCGACGATGTCTGGCGTCATGCCGGACACACACGCGAACGGCTGGAAAGGCTGGCCTCGCGTCTGGTGGCCGAACAGGTGATGTCCGATCAAGCTACACCAAAGGCCGATCCGGAGGCATTCGATGCCACAGCCTGGCCACACACCGCCCCGGTGCTGCAACGCCTGCGCCAAGTACTGCTCCCCCGGCTCGACGCCTGCGGGCCGCAAGAGATGACGCAGTTGCTACGCGGACTCTCCGGTCGCTTCGTGCCGCCCGGCCCCAGCGGTGCGCCATCGCGTGGTCGGCCCGACGTGCTGCCGACGGGGCGCAATTTCTACAGCGTCGATACCCGCGCCGTGCCGACACCCACGGCCTATGCCATGGGTGCGGCCGCCGCCGAACGGCTCATCGAACGCCATCTGCAGGACCACGGCACGATGCCCGGCGAGGTCGGGCTGTCGGTATGGGGCACCAGCACCATGCGCACCGGCGGCGAAGACGTGGCGCAGGCTTTCGCGTTGTTGGGTGTGCGGCCCAAGTGGGCCGATGGCAGTGCACGGGTGGTCGACGTAGAAGTGCTGCCAATGGCCATCCGTCACCGACCCCGCGTCGACGTGACCTTGCGTGTATCGGGCTTCTTTCGCGATGCTTTCCCCAACGTGATCGATCTGTTCGACACGGCAGTGCGTGCCGTCGCCGCCATCAGCGAAGACGACGAACCAGATGACGTGAATCCGATTCGTGCCCGCGTCCAGCGTGAAGCGGCGGCTGCCCTGGCGGCCGGCCAGGCGGCCGACGAAGCGGAACGTCAGGCCACCTGGCGCGTGTTCGGCCCGCGCCCCGGCGGCTACGGCGTCGGTGTGCAGGAGGTGTTGGACAGTGGCGACTGGAAAGATGGCGCCGATATTGCCCAGGCCTACGTTCAGGCTGGTTCCTTTGCCTATGGCCAGGGCGACCATGGCGTCGCGGCCCGCGCGCCGTTCGAGCGGCGACTGGCGCAACTCGATGCGGTGCTGCACAACCAGGACAACCGCGAGCACGATGTGCTCGACGCTGCCGACCACGCCCAGTTCCAGGGCGGCATGGCGGCAGCCGTGCAGCACCTTTCAGGCGCCCCGGCAGCGCTGTACCACGGCGACTTCAGCGTTCCGGGTTCGCCGCGCATTCGCACGCTGCGCGAAGAGGTGGCACGCGTGGTCCGTTCGCGCGCCGTCAACCCGAAGTGGCTGGAAGGCGTGCGTCGCCACGGCTACAAGGGTGCTTCGGAGATCGCCATCACGGTGGACAACCTGTTCGCCTACAGCGCGACCACCGGTGTGGTCGCTGACCACCAATTCGCGTTGGTGGCCGATGCCTACCTGCACGACGACATCACGCGCGAATTTCTGCAGCAACACAACCCGCTAGCGCTGCGCGGCATCGGCGAGCGGCTGCTCGACGCAATGCGGCGTGGCCTGTGGGCCGAGCCTGGCGACCAGCGCGAGCGGATCGAACACCACCTGCTGGCGCTGGAGCGCCGGCTTGAAGAACACGGCGAAGGGCCGCTCTGATGACACTGAACTCTGACGAACCGATTGCCGGGCCGACTGCCGACTCGAATGCCTGCCTCGTCGAACCCGCCACCCGCGCGACCTTCCCCTTCAGCGCGTTGGTCGGCCAGCCGCTGTTGCAGCGCGCTTTGCTGCTCGCCGCGATCGACCCCGGTATCGGCGGGGTGCTGATCAGCGGTCCGCGTGGCACCGCCAAGTCCACGGCAGCGCGTGCGTTGGCGGCACTGGCGCCTCCGACGCCGGCGAAGTTGCCAGCACCCTTCGTCACGCTGCCGCTGTCGGCCACGGTCGAGCAGCTGGTCGGCACGCTCAACGTCGAAGACGTGCTGCGCGATGCCCGACTTCGTCTGGCCCCGGGCCTTCTCGCGCGGGCCCACCACGGCGTGCTGTATGTCGACGAAGTGAACTTGCTACCCGATGCGTTGGTCGATGCTTTGCTCGATGTCGCGGCCAGTGGTGTCAACACCGTCGAGCGTGACGGCATCTCACGTCAGCATGCCGCGCGCTTCGTGCTGATCGGCACCATGAACCCGGAAGAGGGCGAGTTGCGCCCTCAACTGCTGGACCGGTTTGGTTTGTCCGTTTCGCTGGCCAATCCAACCGATGCTGCGCTGCGCACGGCGATCGTGCGGGCGCGCCTGGGCTTTGACGAGAATCCGCACGGTCTGGTCGAACAACATGCTGGTGAGCAGGCCCGTCTGGTCGATGCTGTCGCCACGGCACGTGCTGCGTTGCCGCGCTTGGCGTGGTCGGATGCGGTGCTGCACCATGCTGCGGCCTGCGCGCTGGCGGCCGGGGTCGATGGCATGCGAGCCGACCTGGTGATGCTGCGGGCGGCGCGTGCACTGGCGGCCTTTGAAAGCCGTGACGAGGTGACGACGCTCGATGTCGACGCGGTGGCTGAACTGGCACTGGCGCACCGTCGTGGTGACAAGGCACATGCCCTCCCCCCACCCCCAGCGTCTCGCGCCCCGTCCGAGCACAAAGCAGATGATCGCCACGCTGCGTCCACGGCACCCGGTCCCGACCCCGAACGTGCATCACCCGACGCCCTGGCCACGGGGGCGCCGATCGGCGACTGGGGTGCCCTGCCGCCACGACCTGAAACCACCACACGCGTGACCGGCGTTGGAGGATGGCCATCAAAAAAAGCCTGAGCCCCCGTAGCCGCCTCGTGCGCCCCGGGCGCGCCGGTCTGCGGGGGCCGAAACCCCATCCCTCATCGACGCTCCATGCGCCAAGGCAGCCCGTCGAGGGCTTGGCGCGTGGCCCTGTTGCGTGGTTGCCTACGTTGCTGGCCAAAGGCCCACAGCCGCTCCAGAGTCTCCACCTGCGCTATGCCGAGCGGCTGGTGAAGCACGCCAGGTTGCACCTCATCGTGCTCGACACCTCTGGCTCGATGCGCCAGCGTGGGCGCCTTGCGCTGGCCAAAGGACATGCGCAGTGGCTGATCGAGCAGGCCGCCCGCGTTGGCGACCACGTGGCACTGCTGTGCTTCGGCGGTCAGGGCGTGGCGTTGCAGCTGCCACCCGGGCCGGCCCGCGCCTCCGGCCGCGCGAAGCTTCGACCGCTGGGCGGTGGCGGGGGCACTCCGCTGACGCATGCTCTGGCCGAGTCCGACCAGCTGCTGCGTCTCGCGCAGCGTCGCAATGGCCCGTCCGAAACCTGGCTGTGGCTGCTGACCGATGGCCGCACGCTGGAACAGCCGGTCGCACCGCAACTCGCCGGGCGTGTCGTGATCGTTGACTTCGACGAACCTGCGAGCTCCATCGGCCGCTGTACCGCTTGGGCGTTGCGCTGGGGCGTCGAACATCGTCTTGCCAGCCGGCCTACCTGAACCCTGAATACCGATGACCATGCCCCTTGAAGTTCCCCCTGCGCAGGCTACTGAAATCGTTATCTGCACGACCTGCCGACCTGCCGGCGCTTCACGCGAGTTGCCCGCTGCCGGAACGATCCTGTTCGACGCCGTGCTGGCGCTGCAACACGAGGCACGACGGGCCGGCATCCATGTGCGCGGCATTGCCTGCATGAGCGGTTGCGAAAGGGCCTGCACCGTCGCATTCCAGGCAGCAGGCAAACCCACCTACTATTTCGGAGACCTCGTCGCCGATATCGAAACTGCCGCGCAAGTCTTGGCTTGCGGACAGCTGCACGCAGACAACGCCGACGGCGCCTTGCTGCGCAGCCAGCGCCCGGAGCGGCTACGCGGTGGCATCCTGGGCAAGTTGCCTCCGCTGATGACGTCGTTGCCAACCGCAGTGGAAGTCGTTGCAGCAATGGCTGCGGTGGCCTGACGCTGATGGCTTCGATCCGCGTCATGCTCCCGATGGCAACGCCTTCGGAACCGGCCAGCGTTCCGGGGTCTTCTGGTGTGCGTCCTCAAGCCAAAGGCTGGTGCCCTGGTGCGCATCGCGCCATGGCCTCGGGCGATGGGCTGTTGCTGCGGGTGCGGCCGCCACTGGCAAGAATGACGCGCGATCAGGCGCTGGGGCTGTGCGAGCTTGCGCAAAGCCTGGGCTCGGGAATGATCGACCTGACTCACCGTGCCAATCTGCAACTTCGCGGTGTCCGGCCAGAAGACCACGACGCCGTGGTGGAGGCGCTTTGCAGGTTGGGGCTGGTCGATGTCGACGCCACACACGAAGCCTGGCCCGCCGTTCTGGTCGCGCCCTGCTGGCAGGCCGGCGATGACACGCAACGCATCGCCAGTGCACTGCTGGCGCGTCTGGGTGAGTTGCCAGCCTTGCCCTCCAAATTCGGTTTTGCCGTGGATGCGGGGCCGGCACCAGTGTTGACGGAGGCCTCGGCTGACATCCGCATCGAGCGTGCCCGCTCGGGCGGACTCATCGTCCGCGCCGATGGTGCTGCGGCCGGCCATCTGGTACCGCGAGACGACGTAGCGGAAGCTGTTGCAATGGCACTCGCGATGGCCGTTTGGTTTGCGGCAACTGCGGGGTCCGTGGCGCCACCATCGAGACGCATGCGCGGGCTTCAGCAGGTGTGCGCAGTGCCCCGTGGAGACGCGCCGCTCGACACCGCGGCCCCTTCGGCCGCGCTGCCGAGGCCTGGCATGTCGCAGCTCGGACCGGTCTACGGCGTGGCCTTTGGTCAAATTGCGGCGACTGCGCTGGGCCACTTGCTGCAAGACAGCGGTGCCGTCGCCCTGCGCTTGACGTCGCAACGCGGCCTGATTCTGGAAGGAGGCGAGTGGCGGGAATCGACCGCATTCATCACGGTGGCTGACGATCCCCTGCTGCGCGTGGACGCCTGTCCCGGTGCTCCGGCGTGTGCGTCGGCCACGGTGGCGACGCGCGCCCTCGCCCTTTCACTCGCTCGGCAACTGCTCACTGACAGCCCTGAGGCACCACGCAGCCTGCACGTGTCCGGCTGCGCCAAAGGGTGCGCTCGTTCCGGTGCCGCCGACTTGACGCTGGTCGGCCGCAGCGGGACCTTCGACCTGGTGCGCAATGGCCGCGCCGGGGACGCGCCTGCGCAAACTGGGCTGTCTCCTGAAAACTTGCGCCTGTGCATTGGAGCCCCTTGAACCACAGCTTTGAAACCAACGGCGCCGAGATCTATCGCCGTTCCTTTGCCATGATCCGCGCCGAGGCCGACCTCGCACGCTTCGATGCCGACGACGAGCCGATAGCGGTGCGCATGATTCACGCAGCGGGCCTGATCGGGCTTGAAGCGATGCTGCGCTTCTCGTCTGGCTTCGTGCACGCGGCGCGGTCGGCGCTGGCGGCGGGCGCGCCGATCCTGTGCGATGCGCGCATGGTCAGCGAGGGCGTGACCCGCTCGCGCCTGCCCGGCGGCAACGACGTGCTGTGCACCTTGCACGATCCGGCCGTGCCCGGGATGGCGCAAGCCATGTCGACCACCCGCTCCGCCGCGGCGCTGGAGCTCTGGCGGCCTCACCTGCAGGGCGCCGTGGTGGCGATTGGCAATGCCCCGACGGCCTTGTTCCATCTGCTCAACATGTTGCAGGACCCGACCTGCCCACGACCTGCGGCCATCATCGGCTGTCCGGTCGGTTTCATCGGCGCGGCGGAATCGAAGGATGCGTTGTGGGCCGAACAACCTGTCCCCTGCTGCATCGTGGTCGGCCGCCTGGGCGGCAGCGCCATCACGGTGGCGGCCATCAATGCGCTCGGGAGTCGTCTGGAATGAGCGCACGCGGCACCCTCTACGGACTGGGCCTGGGCCCGGGCGAGCCGGACCTGATGACCGTGCGCGCGCACCGTCTGCTGTGCAGCGCGACCCACGTGGCGTTCTTTCGCAAGGCCGGCCGGCCCGGTCAGGCGCGCCGCATCGTCGAGGGCCTGTTGCCCGACGGCGTGGTGGAACACGCGATGGAGTACCCGGTCACCACCGAGATTGCGCTGGAAGACCCGGCCTACAACCGGGCCCTGTCCGCCTTCTATGCCGACTGCGCGGCGCACCTGCGCGCGCTCTCCGACGCCGGTCACGACGTGGTGGTGCTGTGCGAAGGCGATCCGTTTTTCTACGGCTCCTTCATGCACCTGTACACCCGGCTGGTCGGCACGCACCCGGTGCAGGTGGTGCCGGCCATCACCGGCATGTCGGGCGCCTGGACCGCCACCGGCCAGCCCATCACCTGGGGCGACGATGTGCTGACTGTCCTGATGGGCACGCTGCCGGAGGCCAAACTGGTGCGCCACATGGCCGACAGCGACGCGCTGGTGGTGATGAAGATCGGGCGCCACATCGACAAGGTGCGCCGCGCACTCGCCACGGCCGGCCGATTGGACGACGCCTGGCTGGTCGAATACGCCACCATGCCGGGCCAGAAGGTGGTGCGGCTGGTCGAAGTCGAAGGGCGCATCACGCCTTACTTTTCGATCGTGTTGGTGCATGGGCAGGGGCGCCGGCCATGAGTGACCACGCCATGAGCGGTCATGCCGTGATGGCGAATGCGGCGGGCTGGCTGGTCGTCGCCGGGCTCGGGCCGGGTGCCGACCACTGGGTGACGCCGGAAGTGAGCGCTGCGCTGGTCGATGCCACCGACGTGGTGGGCTACATCCCTTACGTGGCTCGGGTGGCGCCGCGCGTAGGGCTGACGCTGCATGCCAGCGACAACCGGGTCGAGCTGGACCGTGCCACACATGCCTTGCAGATGGCCGCGTCAGGCCGGCGCGTGGTCGTGGTGTCCTCAGGCGACCCGGGCGTGTTCGCCATGGCATCGGCTGTGTTCGAGGCTGTCGAAGCGGGTCCGGCCGAGTGGCGCCGACTGGACGTGCGGGTGCTGCCCGGCATCACGGCGATGCTGGCGGCCGCGGCACGTGCCGGCGCCCCGCTGGGTCACGACTTCTGCGCCATCAACCTGTCCGACAACCTGAAGCCTTGGGCGCTGATCGAACACCGGTTGCGACTTGCCGTGCAGGCCGACTTCGCGATGGCCTTCTACAACCCGCGCTCGGTCTCACGACCCGAGGGCTTTGTCCGCACGCTGGCAGTGCTGCGCGAGGCTTGCGCTGCGGCCGGAAGCCCGGACCGCCCGGTGATCTTTGCCCGCGCCGTGTCCACCCCCGACGAGACCGTGCGCGTTATCGCACTGCAAGACGCCTTGCCGGAGATGGCCGACATGCGCACCGTGGTCATCGTCGGTTCCAGCCTGACGCGCGTCATCGCCCGTGACGGCCAGCCCTGGGTCTACACGCCGCGTTCGGCGCCGCGCGAGGTGGCTGCATGAAGCTGCACACCGCGCTCCCCATGCCAGAGCCATTGCAACACCTCGGCCACCTGGGTGACCTCGTGCCGGGCCGGCAGCCACGGCCGCGCCACCATCAGCACGGGCAGGCCCAACTCGTGAGCCGCATGCAGCTTGGCCTGCGCGCCGCTGCCTCCAGCGTTCTTGCAGACGATGAGTTCGACCTGGTGATCGCGCAGCAGTGCGATGTCGCCCGCCACGTCGAACGGGCCACGCGAGATCACGACGGTGTGGTGCGGCAACGGTGGCGGCTGCTCGGGGGGATCGACCAGCCGCAGGATGTAGTGATGCTGTGGTTGCGCTGCGAAAACGTTCAGATGCATGCGGCCCAAGGCCAGCAGGACGCGCTGCGGCGGACCACCCAGCGCCGCAACGGCCGCCGGCAGATCGGCGACCGGCTGCCAGCGGTCGCCGGGGCCGGGCTGCCAGGCGTCGCGTGTCAGCGCCAGCAACGGAACGCCGGCCTGCGCGCAGGCGGCGACGGCATTGGCACTCATGCGCGCAGCGAAGGGGTGCGTGGCATCCACCAAGTGCGTCACTTGCATGGCCTGCAGATAGCGCACCAGGCCGGGGACGCCGCCGAAGCCGCCGACGCGCACCGCAACCGGCTGTGCCCTGGGCTGGGCCACCCGGCCGGCATACGACAACACGGCGCGCTCGCCACGTTCGGCCAGCGCCGACGCCATTGCGCTCGCTTCCAGCGTACCGCCGAGGATGAGGATATTGCGCGTGGTTGAAGTCATCAAAAAAGCACCGTGGCTGACAATTATCGGGTTGGGCGAAGACGGCTGGCAGGGCCTGCCGCCGGCCAGCCGTGCGGCCCTCGACGAGGCCGAACTGGTGGCCGGCAGCGCGCGCCATCTGGCGTTGTTGCCCACTCTGCGCGCGGAGCGGCTCGAATGGCCGGTGCCCTTTGCCGAGGGCATCCCGATGCTGCTGGCGCAGCGGGGGCGCCGCGTGGTGATGCTGGCCTCCGGTGATCCGTTCTGGTTTGGCGCGGGCAGCTCGGTGACGCGCCATCTTGGCGCGTACGAATGGCATGCCTTGCCCGCCGTATCGACCTTCGGTCTGGCTGCCTCGCGTCTGGGCTGGGCGCTGGAACTCGTGACCTGCCTTGGCCTGCACGCGGCGCCGCTGACCCGCCTGCGCCCCCATCTGTGCCCGGGCGCACGGTTGGTGCTGCTGTTGCGCGACGGGACCGCTGTCGCAGAGCTGGCGCGCTACCTGGTCGATAACGATTTCGGTGACAGTCTCATGAGCGTGCTCGAAGCCTTGGGTGGCCCGCGTGAGCAGCGGCGCGACGTGATCGCCTGCGACTTCAATCTGACCGATGTGAGTCATCCGGTGGCCGTGGCGCTGGAGGTGGCTGGCACCGGCCTGGCCCTGCCGCGCAGCGCCGGCCTGCCCGACAGTGTGTTTGCGCACGATGGCCAGATCACGAAGCAAAGGATGCGTGCCTTGGCACTGTGCGCGCTGGCACCGCGCCCGGGTGAGCGACTGTGGGACATCGGTGCCGGGTCGGGTTCCATCGCCATCGAATGGCTGCTGGCGCACCCCCGGTGCGAGGCTGTAGCTGTCGAGGCCGACCCAGAGCGCGCCGCCCGACTGCGCGGCAACGCCGACCGCTTGGGCGTCGACCGATTGGTGCTGGTAACGGGACGCGCACCCGACGTCATGACGGACCTGGCGTCGCCCGATGCGGTGTTCATCGGCGGTGGTCTGAGCGACGAGTTGCTGACGGCGCTGTGGAACCTGTTGCCTGCAGGCTGCCGTGTGGTGGCCCATGCCGTGACACTTGAATCCGAAGCACTGTTGGGCCATTGGCACGCGCGCGCCGGCGGCAGCCTGCTGCGCATCGAACTGGCCGAGGCCGCGCCACTGGGCACGCGGCGCGGATGGCGTGCCGCGTACCCGGTGGTGCAGTGGAGTGCCACGCGATGACGGTGGCCGGATTTGGATTTCGACACGGCGCAACGCTGGCGTCGCTGCGAGATGCGCTGGCCCAAGCGATTTCAGCCATGCCTCGTGTGATGCCGTTGCGCTCTATCGCGCTGATCGCCGTAGCGCATGACAAGGCTGAAGCACTGAGCCTGCGCGCATTGGCCGACGAACTGGGCCTGCCCGTGCATGCCGTCGGTGCGACGCAACTCAACAGCACACCGACCTTGACCGACAGCGCCACAGTCCGCGCGCTGCGCGGCAGCGGCAGCACCGCCGAGGCCGCGGCACTGGCCGCTGCCCTGATGCACGGCGGTCCGGGCGCCATGCTGTTGCACCCGCGCGTCGTGTCGACCGATCGCCTCGCCACCTGCGCCATCGCTGCGCTGGCCCCACAACGGAAAACCTGACTCATGACCATCCATTTCATCGGCGCCGGCCCCGGTGCACCCGACCTGCTGACCCTGCGCGGACGCGACCTGATCAACCGTTGTCCGGTTTGTCTTTATGCCGGCTCGCTGGTGCCCGAAGAAATCCTGGCGCACTGTCCGCCCGGAGCGCGCATCGTCAATACCGCGCCGCTCGACCTCGATGCAATCGTCGCCGAGTTCGTGGCCGCCGACGCCGCCGGGCACGATGTAGCGCGGCTGCATTCAGGCGACCTGTCGGTGTGGTCGGCCATGGGCGAGCAACTGCGCCGGTTGCGCGCGGCTGGCATCCCGTACACCGTGACACCCGGCGTGCCATCGTTTGCGGCCGCCGCGGCCGCACTGGGTGCCGAACTCACGCTGCCAGGGCTGGCGCAATCGGTGGTGCTGACGCGCACATCGGGCCGGGCCTCGCCGATGCCAGCCGGCGAAAGCCTGGCCAACTTTGCCGCTACCGGTGCCACGCTGGCCTTGCACCTGTCGATCCACAAGCTGGCCGAAGTGGTCGCCGAACTGACGCCGTTCTACGGCGCTGCCTGCCCGGTCGCCGTGGTCTACCGTGCCAGTTGGCCCGATGAACAGATCTTTCGCGCAACGCTGGCCACCATCGAGGCCGCCATGGGCGAGGGTGTGGAGCGCACCGCACTGATCCTGGTCGGGCCTGCGCTGGCGGCCGAAGGCTTCAGTGACAGCCGGCTGTATGCGACCGACTACGACCGAAGATTCCGGCCATCAGCAGCCGGAGCGGGCTGACCGCAAGGTCTTATGCCCGCCCGCTCTGTTTTCATTTTTTTCCACCTCTCGCGGCGCCAAATGCCGCACTCAACCCCAAGGAATCCTAGCCATGCACATGGAACCCGGAATCGTCGACAGCAGCAAGATCGTGCTGTCTTACGTCACAGCGAGCGCCTGCGCGTTCTATGCCGCCAAGCTGTCGCTCGACCACGTTCGCCAGGAAGGAGCGCTCTCACTGCTGCTGCGCAGTGTGATCGCCGCAGTGCTTGTGTTCGTCTTCTTCGAAGTGTTCCCGCACGTGCCTGTCGGCGTGTCCGAGGTCCATCTGATCCTCGGCTCGTCGCTGTTCCTGATTCTGGGCGCTGCGCCCACTGCCATCGGTCTGGCCGCAGGGCTGGCACTGCAAAGCTTGTTCTTCGAGCCGCAAGACCTGGCGCAATATGGCATGAACGTCACCACGCTGCTGGCCGCGCTCTTCGCCATGCAGGCAGTGGCCAAGCGGGTGTTGCCGGCCAAGCTGGCCTATGTCGATCTTGGCTACGCGCACGTGCTCAAGATGTCGGTGGTGTTCCAGGGCGGCATCGTCGCGTGGGTGGCCTTCTGGACCCTCTATGGTCGTGGCATCGGCGCTGAAACCTTGCAAAGCGTCGGCAGCTTCGGCGCCGCGTACATGAGCGTCGTGCTGCTGGAGCCGCTGATCGATCTCGGCGTGCTGGCCGCCGCCAAATGGCTGCGCGCTCGCTCCGGCGCGCGTGGGTCGGTGCTGCTGACACATCGTCTGCACCACGCTGCTTGAGCCACGCAAGGTGCCGATGCCTGCCGCGCCGCTGATCGAGCTGATGTTGATCGGCATCGGCACCGGCAATCCCGAGCACCTGACGCTCCAGGCCATCGGTGCCCTCAACCGGGCCGACCTGATCCTGATTCCGCGCAAGGGCGCCGACAAGGCCGATCTGGCTGAACTCCGCCGCACGATCTGTGCAACGCATCTCGATGGCCCGGCCCGGCTGGTGGAATTCGATCTGCCGGTGCGCGACAGCGCCACGCCACGCTACCTCGACGGCGTGCACGACTGGCACGCGGCCATTGCCGCGACGTGGGCGCGCGAGATTGCCGCCCACCGGCCACAGGGCGGCCGTGTCGCCCTGCTCGTTTGGGGCGACCCCTCGCTGTACGACTCCAGTCTTCGCATCGCCGGGCAACTGAAGGCCGCCGGCATGGCACTTCGCGTCGAAGTGATCCCTGGCCTGAGCAGCCTGCAATTGCTGACCGCTGCGCACGCCATCCCGCTCAACACGCTGGGCGGCCCGGTGCTGATCACGACTGGGCGTCAGCTGCGCGAAGGCGGCTGGCCGGTCGGCCTGGAGACTGTCGTGGTGATGCTCGACGGCGCCTGCGCCTTCCAGACCTTGGCTCCGGAGCGTCTGCACATCTACTGGGCCGCCTATCTCGGCATGCCGCACGAGTTGCTGCTGGCCGGTCCGCTGGCCAGTACCGGGCCGCGCATTTTGACGGCCCGTGCCGAGGCGCGCGTCGAACATGGGTGGATCATGGACATTTACCTGCTGCGACGCGAGTGAGATGTCTGCAGCAGACAGTGGCCATGCAACGGGTCAGAGCCACTTCTCGCACATCTGCGAGCTATTTGCAGAAGTTCCAACGACCTTCGTTCTTGGGCGCCGTTTGGCTGCTGAGAGCGAACTGCGCCCTACCGCCAACTCGGCGGGATCAGCGCGAGCGCGTCCGGGTCGGAGAGCGAGTACTGCCGCACATAGGGCTCGCGGTCGAAAAGCTTGGCGTCGATCGTCGCGTCGATCCTGGGCTTGCGCAAGTCCTGCTTGCCAAGGAATGCCTTGACGCTGTCCATCGAGTCCCACAACGCCATGATGACCACTTCGACCGTCCCGTCCTCCTGATCGCGAAACAGTGCCACCGACCTTAGATTGCCCGGACTCCCGATCAATTCTTTCAGCGTCGTTGCTTCGAGGAACTCGCGGCACTCATCGCGCAGCGACGACAGGATCCAGAAGCCGTAGGTACGCAGGATCTTTTCGGTGTTTCGCTTGGTCATGTTGGCTTTGAGGGGGTGCGGCGATCCTATCGACTCAAGCATGAATCCAAGTCTGCCGAGCGAGGCCATGCGGCCTCAGGCACTGATCTCTCGAGGCTTCTAATACGTCTTGTAAGGCAAGAACTTGCCCGACAACACCACGTTCACCCGGTCGCCCTTCGGGTCGCCCTGGCGCTGGATGTTCATGCTGAAGTCGATCGCGCTCATGATGCCGTCGCCGAACTCTTCGTGGATGAGTTCCTTGATGGTGGTGCCGTACACGTTGACCATTTCGTACCAGCGGTAGATGAGCGGATCGGTCGGCACGGCGGTTGGCAGCGACCCCTTGTAGGGCACGACCTGCAGCCACTTCTGCTCTTCCTCCGTAAGCCCGAAGATTTCGCCGACCGTCGCGGCCTGTTGTGCGTCGAGCGTCATCTGGCCGAGGCAGGCGGCAGTGGTCCATTCTTTCGACAGGCCGACCTTCTGGGCCACATCGGCCCACTGAATGCCCTTGGACACTTTGACGGTGATGATCTTCTCAGTGATGTCGTTGCGGTTCATAAAGGTTACTTTTGGGATGGGTTGAGATACAGATGCAGACAGAGGTTCGCGCAAGCAACTGCCGTGCCGATCGACGCTTGCTAGCGAGCCCAGAGAAACTTGCGGTCTTCGGCCTTGATCGGCTGGTCGTTGATGCTGGCGAAGCGCCGGTGCATCAATCCGTTCTCCGCGAACTCCCAGTTTTCGTTGCCGTGACTGCGAAACCAGTCGCCGCTGTCGTCGTGCCACTCGTATTCGAAGCGGACCGCGATGCGGTTGTCGGTAAAGGCCCAGAGCTCTTTCTTCAGGCGGTAGTCGAGTTCGCGTGCCCACTTGCGCGTCAGAAACTCGACGACCTTCTCGCGCCCGGTGAGGAAGTCGGCGCGGTTGCGCCATTCGGTGTCGGGCGTGTAGGCGAGGCTCACGCGGACCGGGTCGCGCGTGTTCCATCCGTCTTCGGCGGCTTGCACTTTCTGGCGGGCCGATTCAAGGGTGAACGGCGGCAGCGGCGGGCGGGAGATGGCTTCCATGAACGGCTTTCAGTCGGGGTGTTGCAAGGCGGGACAACGGCCGAGCCATGATAATGAATGACGGCGAAAAAGAGACAAACGCCGAAGGAAACCCACACGTGCTCGACCTTTCCAAGATCACCACCATCGAAGACCTGCGAGTGATCGCCAAGCGGCGCGTGCCGCGCATGTTCTACGACTACGCCGACTCGGGCTCATGGACCGAAGGCACCTACCGCGCCAACGAAAGCGACTTCCAGAAGATCAAGCTGCGCCAGCGCGTGGCCGTCAACATGGAAGGCCGCTCGACCGCCACCACCATGATCGGCCAGCCGGTGTCGATGCCTGTCGCCATCGCCCCCACGGGCATGACCGGCATGCAGCACGCCGACGGCGAGATCCTCGGCGCCAAGGCGGCCAAGGCTTTCGGTATTCCGTTCACGCTGTCGACCATGAGCATCTGCTCGCTCGAGGACATCGCCGAGAGCACCGACCGGCATCCGTTCTGGTTCCAGCTCTACGTCATGAAAGACCGCGACTTCATCGAGCGGCTGATCGAACGCGCCAGGGCGGCCAACTGCTCCGCGCTGCAACTGACGCTCGACCTGCAGGTGCTGGGCCAGCGCCACAAGGACATCAAAAACGGCCTGACCGCGCCGCCCAAGCCGACCCTCGCCAACCTCATCAACCTCGCGACCAAGCCGGGCTGGTGCATGGGCATGCTGGGCACCAAGCGCCGCAGCTTCGGCAACATCGTTGGCCACGCGAAGAACGTCGGCGATCTGTCGTCGCTGTCGTCATGGACGGCCGAGCAGTTCGACCCGACGCTCAGCTGGGCCGATGTCGAGTGGATCAAGAAGCTATGGGGCGGCAAGCTGATCCTGAAAGGGATCATGGATGTCGAAGACGCGCGGCTGGCGGCGTCGAGCGGCGCCGATGCGCTGATCGTCAGCAACCATGGCGGCCGTCAGCTCGACGGCGCGCAGTCGTCCATCGAGGCGCTGCCGGCCATCGCGGAAGCGGTCGGGACCGAGATCGAGGTGTGGATGGACGGCGGCATTCGCAGCGGCCAGGACGTGCTCAAGGCGCGTGCGCTGGGCGCTCGCGGCACCATGATCGGCCGGAGTTTTCTGTACGCGCTCGGTGCCTACGGTGAAGCCGGCGTGACCCGCGCGCTCGAAATCCTGCACCGCGAGCTCGACATCACGATGGCGTTTTGCGGGCGAACGCAGATCGACCAGGTCGATTCGAGCATCCTGCTACCCGGCACTTTCTGATGGAGAACACCATGAGCCTTCCTACGTTTCAGCAATTCGAAGTCGATGCCCTCGCCAAGGGCTTCGACGAGGTCGCGCCGCGGGTCTGGGACGCCGCCCAGACGGTCGACCTGCACACACATCCGTTCAGCGTCGAAGCGCTGGTGGTGCAAGGCGAGATGTGGCTGAAGGTCGGCGACGACACGCGCCATCTGTTGGCCGGCGACACCTTTGCGCTGGAATACGGCACGCCGCACTCGGAGCGCTATGGCGTAGAAGGCGCGACCTACTGGGCCGCACGCCGTCACGCTGTAGCTTAAGTAGCCGAAGCAGGTGCTGCAGGTGCTGCAGGTGCTGCAGGTGTATTCGCCTGCACCCATCGCACGATATCGGCCGCGCCCATCGCGCCGGCCTGCCGCGCCACCTCGCGTCCACCGACGAACAGTGCCAGCGTCGGGATACTGCGAATGTTGAAGCGCGACCCCAGAGCGGGCACCGCTTCGGTATCGACCTTGGCCAGCCGCACCCGCGGCTCCAGCTGCGCTGCGGCCTGCTCGTAAGCAGGCGCCATCTGACGGCACGGCCCACACCACGGCGCCCAAAAATCAACGAGCACCGGCAGGTCGTTGCGCGCGACATGCCGGTCGAAGGCGGACTCGTTCAGCGCTGTCGAGTGCGCCGTGAACAGCGCCTTGTGGCAGCTCCCGCAATCGGGCGCGCTCGCGAGCTGATCGCTGCGAACCCGGTTGGTGGTGTGGCAGTGCGGGCAAACGATGTGAAGCGACTCGCTCATGGAAATCAGCCCTCGCTTGAAGTCCCGCCTTCGGCCGGGCCGTGTGCCGAGCCGGCTGTCGTCGGCTTCATCGCGCGGGCAATCGCCTCACGCGCTTTCAATTCCGCAGCCACCGATGCATCCAGCCGCGAGCGCGACAGGCCGGCATGCTGGTAGTTCATGTTCTCGTAAACCTCCGCAGCCGACGGATGGGCTTCGAGCACGGCGTTGAGCGCGTCGATATCGGCAATGCGCGAAAGCTCCTGGCCGAGCCGCTCGGCGACGAGGCGGTATTGCCCGGCATCGGGATGTCCACCGTGCTCCAGTCGCTCCAGCAGCTGGGCAACGAGCACGGCATTGGTGGTGAAGGTCTGGCTGGTTTTCATGATTCGAAACTGGGGTCGCGCCAAGCGAATACAAGGCCCGCCAGCGCCGACAAAAAGAAGTGTGCCGGGGCGATGGCCGACACGGTTTCAAGGTTGGCGACGCTCAACGGCCCCGCCGACCACCGCCACCGCCCTGCCAGCGTCCGCCGAACGTTCCACCTATGCTGACGGCGAGAGGAATGCGCTTCGCGCCGACAGCGCCGCACGCATGATCGGCACAGAATAAGCAGCATGAGCACCGCCATTCCGCCGGCTTTCAAGGGGTCCACCGAGCCCGTCGCATACACCGAACCCGACTACACCGCCGCCGAAAAGCGCCACCGCATCTTCGCGATCATGGCGGCCTCGTCCGGCAACCTGGTCGAGTGGTTCGACTTCTATGTCTACGCTTTCAGCGCGCTCTATTTCGCGCCATCGTTCTTTCCCAAGGCGGACCCGACCGCACAGTTGCTGAACACCGCGGGCGTGTTCGCCGCGGGCTTCTTGATGCGGCCCATCGGCGGCTGGCTCTTTGGCCGCGTGGCAGATCGCTACGGTCGCAAGAATTCGATGGTGATCTCGGTCACGATGATGTGCGCCGGCTCGCTCGCCATCGCATGCTTGCCGACATACGCGCAGATCGGCGCATGGGCTCCATTTCTGTTGCTCGTGGCACGACTGTTCCAGGGGCTGTCGGTCGGTGGCGAGTACGGCACCACAGCGACCTACATGAGCGAGATTGCGCTCAAGGGCCAGCGCGGCTTCTTCTCTTCGTTTCAGTACGTGACGCTCATCGGCGGGCAGTTGCTGGCGGTGTTGGTGGTGGTGATCCTGGAGCAGTTGCTTAGCGAGGCCGAACTCAAGGCGTGGGGCTGGCGCATTCCCTTTGCGATCGGCGCCATCACCGCGGTCATCGCACTGCTGCTGCGTCGTACGCTGAAAGAAACGCAAAGCGCCGAGGCACGTGGCAATAGAGACGCGGGCTCGCTGGCCGGCCTTTTCCGCAACCACAAGGCTGCGTTTTTTACCGTGCTCGGCTACACGGCCGGCGGCTCGCTGATCTTCTACACATTCACCACCTACATGCAGAAGTACCTGGTGAACACGGTGCATCTGCCGATCAAGACGACCAGCTACATCATGACCTGCGCGCTGTTCGTCTACATGTGCATGCAGCCGCTGTTCGGCATGCTGAGCGACCGCATCGGACGACGCAACAACATGCTGCTTTTCGGCGCGCTCGGTGCGCTCGCCACCGTGCCCATCCTCACCGGCCTGCAGCATGTGACAAGCCCGGTGATGGCCTTCGTGCTCATCATCCTGGCACTGGCGATCGTCAGCTTCTACACGTCCATCAGCGGCATCGTGAAGGCCGAGATGTTCCCGCCTGAAGTGCGTGCGCTGGGTGTCGGCCTGGCTTACGCCGTGGCCAATGCGATCTTCGGCGGTTCGGCCGAATATGTTGCGCTAGGTCTCAAGTCACTGGGTCACGAGTCGGCCTTCTATTGGTACGTGACGACGATGATGGTCATCGCGTTCTTCGTGAGCCTGCGCCTGCCGCGCACCGCGAGCTACCTGCACCACGATCACTAGCGCCCATACCTCAACCACGGGTGAGCCGCAGCCCGGCGTCGAGCAAGAGCACTTCGCCTGTCGTCTTGGCCGCGCCGGCGCCCAGCCACCATGCCGCGTCGGCGACATCCTCCGGCGACATCACCGCATCGAGTGCCGAGCGCGCCTTGTAGCCCTGCACCGTCTGCGCATAGCGTTCGGCGCCAAGCCCGTTCTGCAGCCACGGCGTTTCGACCAGTCCCGGCGCGATCGCGTTGACGCGGATATCGGGGCCGAGCGCACGCGCCAGTCCCACGGTCATCGCATTCAGTGCGCCCTTGCTCGCCATGTAGGCGATCGATGATCCCGTGCCCATCAGGCCCGCGATCGACGAGACGTTGACGATGCCGGTCACCGGGTTGCGCTTCAACAGCGAAACCAGTGCGCGGCTCATCTGGTATGGGCCGATCACGTTGACCGCGTAGATCCGCTGGAAGTCTTCTGCATCGAGTCCGTCGAGGTCTTTCAGCGCGACGAACTTGGTGGTGCCGGCGTTGTTGACCAGCACGTCGGCGCGACCGAAGCGGGCATCGACCTCGCTGGCCAGCCGCCGGCAATCGGCGTCGGACGAGACATCGGCCTTGACGACCAGCGCATCGACGCCGAGTCCCCGGCATTCGTCTGCGACCGCCTCGGCTGGCGCCGGGTCGCGCGAGTAGTTGACGACCACGTCCCAGCCGTGCCCGGCGTAGAGCCGCACAGTGGCAGCCCCGATGCCCGACGACGAGCCGGTGACGATGCAGACTTTTCGATTGCCCATGAAATATGCCTTTCTGTATGGCTCGATTTTCGATCGCCGAATTCAGCGACCCAGCGCCGGCACCCGCGAAGTCAGCGGCGGCGGTCGGTAGTCCGGCTGCAGGTGGCAACCTGTGCCGAAGCCTGCTTCGTACTGAGCCCACAGCGCCGCCACCTTTTGCGGCGAGGGCTTGTCGCCCTTGTCGATCCACTCGAGCAACGCCGTCATCAGCGCCGGGTATTCGGCATCGCTCAGGTAGCTGTGCTCGGCCTCGTCGGCGAAAGTCTGTACCAGCCACTGCGACGCACCGGCGCTTTCCACGATTTCGCGGTACGTGCTTTCAAGCTCGACGAAGGCGGTCGGGTCGTGAATGGCGTGGAGCGTCAGAACCGGCAAGCGGAGACGCCCTGTCGGCCGGCTGTCTTCAGCCAGTGCGCCGACGGCTTGCGGATCGGCCTCGTAGCGAAGCACGCCGGCGTTGAGCGCCGCATCGTCGTCGGAACCGCTGTAGACCACCTTCGCGTTGCCGAAAGGATTGCGTCCGCCGAGACGCTTTTGCGTCAGGTCCTGGAAGAGCGAAGTACCCCATTGCAAGTGCGACAGCAGCGTGCGCTCCGGCACTTTCACCACCGACAGAATCGTCTTCAGATGCGCGGCTTGCTCGGGGCTGCGTTGCGCGGCTGGCAAGCCGACGCCGGTGCATTCCTTGACCCGCGCAGCCAGGTCGGCACGATGCATTTTCGAGTCGAGCGGCAGTCCCATCCAGAGCGGGTATTGCACCTCGTCGAGCCGTGGATGGTTGCGGCACACGTATTGGTAGACCACGCGCAGATCGAGCCGGAACTCATAGGCGTTGCCGCCACCACCCAGCACGCCGCTGGTGAGCAGCACACCGTCGTAGGCCGGCTGCAGTTCAGATGGCGCGCCGGGTGTTGCGCCAGCTACCGGTCCATAAAGTTCGGCACCTTTCGCCGCAACGCCGCCGCCGTAACTCTGTCCGTGCAGGATGGTGCGTCGCGGCTGGCCGAAACGCGCGATGAAAATCTTGCGCAGCCGCTCCGTGTCTTCTGCCGCCATCGTCACGCCGTAGCCCCCGCGCCGGTAGGTCGAGCCGGCCCATGCATAGCCGGCCTTGACCATGACCGACCAGCGTTTCAGGTCTTCGGCACCGCGCTCCAGCGTGGGGGCGCCGGTCTTCGGGCCGCCGTGCGAATGCATGACCAGCACGCGATTCCATTGCGCGGGGATGGCGATCCAGTAGAGCGCGCCTTCGGTGTCGCGCCCGGTGTAGCACTGCGCATCGGTTGGTACGCTGGCGGGGCAGCCGGCGGATCGGGGCGGCACGGGCTCGGCGGCGTGCGCGATACCGACCGTGGCAAAGAGCGCAGTGGTCGCGATCAGGGCGGGCACGCAACGCGCAACGATCGTGCGCATCAGCGGTCGATAGGAAAAATTCAAAGGCTCACTCCAGAGGATCGCGGTCGCTACCGCGAGCCACTGTAACGTCGAGCGCGCTCGGTCGGTTCGATGCAGCGTCAGCGCCGTCTCAGCGCCGCGTTAGCACCACTTCGAGGTATTCGCTCGGCACCACGAGCGAGCGCGGCCCGGCGACGTTGAGCCGCATCAGCAACTCCGTCAGGTCTGTCTCCAGCGCCGCCGCACTCTCCGCGGGCAGCGCGCCGAAAGCCTTGTGCACCGGCCCATACCAGGTACGAAACACCTCGATGAAATGCGCAGCCGAACGGTAGCGAAAGTTGAACATCCGCTTCGTCGCCACGATGCCCGCGGCACGTTCGCCGAACAGCGAGTTCAGATGCGACTCGACACCCCACAGCGATGGCGGCTGCAGCCCGGATGGCGGCGGCACGTGGCGGCCCAGCACCTTGAAGAGTTGGCCGATAAAACCTTCCGGCGTCCAGTTGGCCAGCCCGATGCGACCTCCGGGCCGACACACACGCGCCATTTCCGAAGCACTCTGCGCATGGTTGGGCGCGAACATCACGCCGAAGGTCGAGACCACTGCGTCGAAGCTCGCGTCTTCGAAAGGCAATGCCTCGGCGTCGGCGGTCTGAAACGCAACGTCGAGCCGCTCGGCCTTCGCCCGCTCGGCACCGCGTTCGAGCAACGAGGCGACGTAGTCGGTCGACGTCACCTTGCAGCCGCGGCGCGCCGCGGCCAGCGTGGCGTTGCCGTTGCCGGCGGCCACGTCGAGCACCCGCTCGTCAGTGCACAGGTCGCAGGCTTCGGCCAGTTCCTCGCCGACGATCTGCAGGGTGGTGCCGATGACGGCGTAATCGCCGCTGGCCCACGCGGTTTTCTGGCGGCTCTTCAGGGCATCGAAGTCGATGGGGGTGTTCATATCGGTTCTCCTTTAAGGAGGCCCACTGTCGCGCCGCAAGCACCGTCGAGTCCTGCCCCGGCGTCGCTCGCGACTGTCCGATCGTCCGCGCGACGGCATAGGCCGAGGGGCCGATGGTCAGAGCCGACTGCTATCGACAAAATCAAAGGTCCCGCTCGAAGCGGAAGGAATGACCATGGGCGCAGACACCGTCTCCGACAACATTGCCGACTCGATCGCGGCCGCGCTTGAACGCGTCGAAACCGTGCTGCGGCGCCGGCCCGACAAAGGCCTTGCCGACGACGCTCCCGCGACCGCCGAGTGGCAAGGCCGCACCCGCGTCGTCGCACGCCATGCCAACGGCAAGGAGATGGCGACCGACATGCCGAAAGAGCTGGGCGGTACCGGCGATCAGGTCAGCCCGGGATGGCTGTTCCGTGCGGCCATAGCATCGTGCGCGGTCACATCCGTCGCCCTGCTCGCGGCGCGCGAAGGCGTCGCACTCGACCAGCTCGAAGCCCGGGTCGAGAGCACGTCCGATGCCCGCGGCATGTTCGGCATGGTCGAGCTCGACGGCAGGCCCGTGAGCGCGGCGCCGTGCGACATGCGATTGCACATCCGCATCGCCGCGCGCGGTGTGTCGAAGGCGCGTTTGCGTGCACTGGTCGAGACCGGCTGCGGGCAATCGCCGATCCCTTGCGCCGTGCAGATCGCATCGCCGATGTCGCTGCACGTCCAGGTGGACGACGCGTGATGGCCGACGAATGATGGATGCGCTATCGGAAACCCTGCGCGTGGTGCGGCTGGTAGGCGCCATCTTCATCAACGCGCGCTTTACCGCGCCGTGGTGCTATCAATCACCGCGTGCCGACACGGTGGCGCCGCTGCTCGAACCAGGCGCCGAGCGAGTGGTCATCTTTCATCTCATCACCGAGGGCGAGTGCTTCGTCGAAATGAACGGCCAGCCGCCGGTGCGCCTGGTCGCCGGCGACGCGGTGCTGTTCCCGCATGGCGACGCCCACCTCATGACGTCGCAGCCCGGGCTGCCACCGGCCACTGGCGGCGGGCGGCTGGCCGAAGTTCTTTCGCGACGTCCGGGGCAACTCGCCTATGGCGGCGGCGGTGCGCGCACGCGGTTGGTTTGCGGCTATCTGGCGTGCGATGCGCGTCTCGCCGCGATGCTGTTGCAAGGCCTGCCGTCGCTGGTCAAAGTGAACGTGCGCGGCTCCAGTGCCGGCACCTGGCTGGAGGCCTCGGTGCGTTACGCGCTGGCGGAGGCTCGGTCGCCGCGGCCCGGCGGCGCCGGCGTGCTCGCCAAGCTGGCCGAAGTGCTGTTCATCGAAGTGCTGCGGCTCTACGTGAACCAGCAGGCCGAAGGCCGCACCGGCTGGCTCGCCGGCGTCGGCGACCGCATCGTCGGCGCTGCACTCAATGCGCTGCACGCGAACCCGGTGCAAGCCTGGACGCTCGACGAACTGGCCCGCGCCGCGACCACCTCACGGTCGGTGCTGGCCGAGCGCTTTCAGCAACTCGTGGGCGCCTCGCCGATGCAATACCTGACGCAATGGCGCATGCTGCTCGCGGCCAATCTGCTGTCGCGCAGCAATGCGCCGTTAGCGAGCATCGCGCAAGACGTCGGCTACCAGACCGACACCGCCTTCAGCCGGGCGTTCCGTCGCGAGTACGGCGCGCCACCGGCCGCCTGGCGGCGCATACAGTCGGGCCGCGCGCTGCCCATTCGGAGTCAAGCCAAGGCTCAACTCGCCGCCCGCCACAGCGCCGGATAGTTGCGCACGAAGCCGTCGGCGGTCACGCCGAGCAGCGCGTCGGCAGCATGTTGTCACTGCAGCGAAAATCGATGCACTGTGACTCCCGCGACTTCATCCAATTCACCGACACCGACCCTTACACCTACACCGTCGCCACCGCCGATTCGCCGTATCGCGCATCTCGACATGGACGCCTTCTTCGCGTCCGTCGAACTGCTGCGCTACCCGCAGTTGAAGGGCTTGCCGATGGTGATCGGTGGCGGCCGGCGGCGTGTCGACGAAGCGCTGCGACAGGCGCAGGGTGAAGGCGAACACAGGCGAGAACTGGCGCTGGACGAGATCCCGGTCGCCGCGTTTCCATTGCTAAAGGACTATGTTGGCCGCGGCGTCATCACCACCGCCACCTACGCGGCGCGGCAGTTCGGCGTCGGCTCTGCCATGGGCATGATGAAGGCCGCCAAACTGTGCCCGCAGGCCATCGTGCTGCCGGTCGATTTCGACGAAGTGCGGCGCTTGTCGCGGCTGTTCAAGGCCACGATCCGCGAGATCGCCCCGCTGGTCGAAGACCGCGGCGTCGACGAGGTGTATGTCGACTTCACCGAAGTGCCCGGTGGCCAGCGCGAAGGCGGGCGGGTGCTGGCACGGCTCCTCCAGAAGACGATTTTCCAGGCGACCGGCCTGACCTGCTCGATCGGCGTCGCGCCAAACAAACTGATCGCCAAGATGGCGAGCGAGTTCGACAAGCCCAACGGCATCTCGATCGTCTACGAAGAAGACGTCCAGGCCAGAATCTGGCCGCTGGCCGCACGCAAGGTCAACGGCATCGGGCCCAAGGCGGATGCCAAGCTGGAGAGCCTCGGCATTCGCACCGTGGGCGAGATCGCCGCCAAAGACCGCGACTGGCTCATCGCCAATTTCGGCAAGGCGAGCGGCGCCTGGATGCACGAGGTGTCGTGGGGTCGCGACGACCGGCCCGTCGTGACCGAGAGCGAGCCGGTGTCGATGAGCCGCGAGACCACCTTCGAGCGCGACCTGCACGCGGTGCGCGATCGGGCGCAGCTCGGCACCATCTTCACGCAGCTCTGCGAGAAGCTGGCCGACGACCTGCAACGCAAGGGCTATGTCGGCAAAACGATCGGCATCAAGTTGCGCTACGACGACTTCAAAATCGCCACGCGCGACCAGACGATGGTCGCCTTCACCGCCGACGGAAAGACCATTCGTCAGATCGCCGGCCAATGCTTGAAACGGGTGTCGCTGGAACGCCCGCTCCGGCTGCTGGGCGTGCGCGTAGGAACTCTGGCTCTCGCCGCCTCAGCGACAGCGAACCGGCCGCGCACCGACGACGACCTCGCCGCCCGTACGCCCTCACTCTTTTGACGTGTGCAGCGCGCGCGCAGGCGACACAGCAAGCCTCCGACTCAGCGCAATGCGGGATCTGCGGCCATCCGGGCCGGCTTTGCGGGCGACAGCGCCCTGAGCGTCGGCCGCTCGATCCACAGATGAAACAGCACCGAAGTCGCAATGCAGGCGGCAAAGATGCCGACGAATGACAGCACCATGCCGGAGCCACCGCGCAACCCGCCGGCCACGGCGAGCTTGCAGAGCACCGCGATCAGCGGGAAGTGGATCAGGTAGAGCGCATAAGAGGCATCGCCGAGCAGCGACACGAAACGATTGCGAAATCGCTCGGGCCAGCGCTGCTCGGCCTGGACCAGGGCCACGATCAGGGTTGCGCCGCACAGCCCATAGCCGAGGTCGAGTGCGGGCTTTGGCCAGGCGTCACGGAACACCACTTCCATGGCACCCACCGTGAAAAACGCGCCAGCTGCCAGCACCGCCGCGAGCATCGGGTGCGGCATGCGCCAGCCGCTCTGGACCACCCACGCCGTTGCGCCACCGATGCCGAACAGCAGCATCAAATCGTTGGCGAAAAACGCGCCCGGAAAGGCTTGGCTGCCCGACAAAACGTGCCAGATGAAGTTTGCTGCGAACAACACGACGGCACCAGCGAAGAACAAGCGATGAACGATGGCAAGCCCGACAACGGCATAGAAAATCAACTCGTATTGCAACGACCAAGCCACGATGATCACCGGCGCACCGGTGCCGCCCACCACCGCCGGGTCTTGCGGCAATAGGAGAAGTGCTTTCACGAGAACCCCAGCGGCAGTCGGCATCGCATCGCGCAAGGCAGGAACCGTCAACGCCAGCAAATACACCCCGGCAAAGACGAAAAGATAGGTGGGGTAGATGCGAACAGCGCGCTTGCGCAAGTAGGAGACCAGGCGCTCGGGCACGCCGAAATCCTTGCGGTGCATCAACACGATGATGAAGCCGCTCAGCACGAAAAAGAAGGCCACGCCAGCGGTGCCGCCGAAGGAGCAGAACCGCTCGATGGATGCTGCGTCAGCGCCGAAGTACTTGTCCTTGGCAAGGTTGGCCGCCAGGTGAAAACAAACGACAAGGATCGCTGCAACCGCACGGCAGGCCTGGATGGATTGATACATCTTGTAAGGCTAACCGGCTTCAGCCTGGAACGGCACGCCAAACTCGGGGACTGGCCTGCGATCAGAACAGGAAGTCGTTTGCTTCGGCGCCGGCTCAGCCGGGCGCGAGCACCAGCCGCACCGAGTCCGGCGCGACGGAGACCGCATAGCCAAGATCATCGGCGAGCGATTGCATTGCTATTGCATCGATGGCCAGCGCCCGCGGTGCGCGATGCGCATCGGCCACCCGATCGGCGATCTCGGCGGAGCGCACGGAGGCTGTGAGCTGCAAGGCGTTCGCACCGTCGGCGCTCACGGCAATGCTGCCGACCTCGTCCACGCTGTCGTGCAGGTGCGCCATCGCGCCCAGAAAAAGGTAGCGCAACGCTGCACCGTTCGGCCAACGTGGCTCGTCGGCCGGTGCTGTCGCAGCCTCGAGCGACGGATCGATCTCGATGCGCACGCCGTTCAAATCGAACGCGGCGCGCATCAGGCCGATGCACTCGGCGACCAGCACGCTGCGCGTGATGCCGTCGTCGTCGATGGCGAGCTCCCAGTCGCGCAAGGAGCGCACGCCGATGACCAATTCGCCGATCTGGTTGTCGATGAGAGACACACGCTGCTCCACGGCCGCAGCGTCGATCTGCGGCGCGGCCACTTGGCGCTTGAGCATCAGCAGCGCCATGCGTATGACCGACACCGGCGCGGCCATGTCGTGCCGCAGGGCGGGCAACGCGCGCGTCAACAGTTCGTGCCGCACCCCGGCGGCGATCCAGCTGCGGGCGCCCGGCGAAGCTTTCATCGAGCGGACGCGGGGCGCGCAACCGCCGCCGCGAGGATGCGGTCGAGCGCGTCGAAGTCGATAGGCTTTTGCAAGTAATGGTCGAACAGGCCGGCCGCACCTGTCGCATCAGTGGCCGCGAAGCCCGAGATGGCGACCAGCATCAGAGGACGGTTGCCGGCCTCGACGCGCAGACGCCGTGCTACCTCGGTGCCAGGCTGGTCCGGCAAGGTGAGATCGATCAGCGCCGCATCGAACACTTCGGTGGCCGAAGCATCGAAGGCCTGCTGCGCGGTGTAGGTACATCGCGCCGTATGGTCCTGCAGCGAGAGCAACTCCTGCAAGAGGTCGGCAGCGGGTTCGTTGTCGTCGACGATCAGCACGTTCACTGGGGCAATTCCTGACACACAAAGCTAAAGAGTATCGGCGCCCCGGCAGACCGGTGATGTAGGAGCGTGGCTACTGCCGCGCAGTGCGCGCATTGGCCGGCAAAGCCTGCGGCCAGCTGGTGCGAAACGGATTGATGTCGAGCCCGCCGCGCCGCGTGTAGCGTGCATACACGGCGAGCTTGGTCGGGCGGCACTGCCGCAAGATGTCGGTGAACATGCGCTCGACGCATGGCTCGTGGAATTCGTTGTGATTGCGAAAGCTCACGATGTACGCGAGCAAGCCCGCCTGTTCGATCGGCGGCCCGCTGTACCGGATCTGCACGCTGCCCCAGTCGGGCTGGCCGGTGACCAGGCAGTTGCTTTTGAGCAAGCGGCTGGTGAGGGTTTCGGTCACTGCCATCTGCGTGACGTCGCTGGTGAGAAGCTCCGGCGCAGGCTGGTAGTGCGTGCACTCGATGTCGAGCCGGTCGAGGTTGAGGCCGTCGAGTTCATGCACCGGCTCGGTGTCGAACTGGTCGGGCGCGATGAGCTTGACGCCGATACCCTCGATGCGATCGCTGCCGCGCCACAACGCCTCGGCGACGTCGGCACGCAGACGCTCGCGCACCGCGTCGGCCGTCGCGAACGTGCTGCCGTTGAAGCTGTTGAGGTAGAGCTTGAACGACTTGCTCTCGATGATGTTGGGCGTCTCGCACGGCACCGTGAAATGCACGATGGCGAGCTGCGGCTTGCCGCGCGGGTTGAGCCAGCTCAGCTCGAAGGCGGTCCACAGGTCGGCGCCGAAGAACGGCAGCGCGCCGGGCTTGATGCCCATGGCTTCGCGCTGCGTGGCGCGTGAGATCGGGAACAGCTGCGTCGGGTCGTACTGGTCGACGTAGGCCGACGATTTGCCGAGTTGCGATTGAGCGGCGGTGTTGTCGATCGTCATGCTGCAGCCCTGCTGGTCTCGGTCGACTTCATGAACGGCACCATATGGTTCAGGAGGATCTGCTGCACCTCTGGCGGCAGGTCGTGGCCCATACCCGGAACGGCCACGAACTTCGCGCCCGGAATGCGGCGTGCGGTGTCGACGCCGCAGGGCATCGGTACTAGCGCATCGGCATCGCCGTGCAGCACGAGGGTCGGCGACTTGATGCTCGGCAGCAGCTTCTCGCGGCCAGCATCGGCGCCGATCGCCAGCATCTGTCGCACCACGCCTTGCGGCCGGTAGGCGCGCCGGATGCCGGTCGCGATGCGATCGGCCAACACGGCATCTGGCTGCGGATAGGCGGGACTCGCAATGAGCTTGACGAGGCGCAGGCTGTAGCCGACCAGATCCGCCTCGGTCTTGCCGAGCGGCCGACGCAGCAGGGCTGCACCGACATCGCGCCGCGGACCCGGCAACCCGCGCGCGCCGCTGGAGCTCATGATGCTGACCAGGCTCAGCGTGCGCGAGGGCGCGATCGACGCCGCGTGCTGCGCGATCATCCCGCCCATCGACGCGCCGACGATGTGCGCCCTGGCGATACCGAGTGCGTCGAGTACGCCGATCGAATCGGCGGCCATGTCCTGCAGCTTGTATGCGGATTGGACCGGCAGGCCGAGGCGCTGCCGGATGGTTTGCCAAATCAGGTTGCCGTTGCCGGCCGACTCGAACCCCTGGCTCAGCCCGATGTCGCGGTTGTCGTGTCGCACCACGCGAAAGCCGGCATCCACCAGCCCCTGCACGAAGGGCTCCGGCCAGCCGATCAATTGCATGCCGAGGCCCATGATGAGCAAGACGACGGGACGATCGACATCGCCCTGGTTGCCGGTGTCGTCGACTTCGATGTTCAGTCCGTTGGCTGTCAGTTTCATTGGATGGTTTCAGGTGAATTCGCGTTCGCGCAACCATTTGGTCGCGACCCACTTTTCGCCCATCAACACCGGCGCGCCGCCGTGTAGCGTGCGGGTGGCGGGATCGGGACTGTCGTAGCTGAAGAAGACGCCGGTGCCGGGCAGCGGGGCCACTTCGAGGCCGACATCGGGAAAGGTGGTGGCGCCGCCCTGCTCCGGCGCCTGCAGATACATCAGCAGGGTGCCGACGCGCTGGCCGCCGCGCCGAAGAATGGTCGGCGTGCCGGGCTCGGACGGATCGAAATAATCGTAGTGCGGCCGGTACTGCGCGCCCGGCGAATAGCGCAACACCTGCAGCCCTTCGCCGAATTCGAGCGGCCACTGCAGCAATCTGGCGATGCGCTTTTCGAGCCGCGCCACGATCTCGTTTTCGCCGCGCTCGAAGAACATGCCGTCGCTGGTGCGATCGACGTTCATCACTTCGCCGCCCGTCTGCGTCTCGACCGTGAGCGAGCGCACCAGCCGCACGCGAGCGATGGCGATGAGCGCGTCGCACTCTTCTTGCGACAGCAGATTGCCGAAGACGACCACGCGCGGATGACGCATCGTCTGCATGATCTGCACTTGCCGGTCGCCAGCATCGACGTGGAGCGGCGAGCCTTCCAGATTCGGGCCGGGCAATGCTTTGGGTCGGTCTTCACTCGCGCTGCGCTCGATGGGAGCGGCGCCGGCAAGCGCAAAGACCTCGGCCAGCGCAGCCTCGGCTGCATCGTCCTGCCAGCCGGCATCCCGCATAGAGATGCGCAACGCGGCCGGCGAATGGCCGATCGCGAGTTGGGCCACTACCCACGCGCGCAGTTCGGGGCTGACCGGCTGGGTCACGCGGTCTTTCTGCGGAAAACGAGCCGCTCGGGCGACGACACGGCTGCGGCAAAACCATAGCCTTCGAGATCGAACTTCTCCAGCGCTCGGGGCGTGGCTGCCGTGTGCAACACCGCCCAGCGCGCCATGAGGCCACGCGCCCGCTTGGCGAAGAAGCTCACGATCTTGTACTTGTCGGCTTTCCACTCTTCGAAGACGCACTCGACCACGCGTGCGCTCAGCAAGCGCAGATCGACCGACTTGAAATACTCCTGCGACGCCAGGTTGACGACCACCGGCGTGTGGTCTGCCGCCAGCCGCTCGTTCAGATGACCTGCAATGCGCGGGCGCCAGAACGCGTACAGGTCCTTGCCGTGCTTGTTGACGAGTTGCGTGCCCATTTCGAGCCGGTAAGGCTGCAACAGATCGAGCGGCCGCAGCACGCCGTAGAGCCCGCTCAGGATGCACACATGGTCTTGCGCCCAGGCCAGTTGCGCCGTGCTCAGGGTCTTGGCACCGAAGCCGCCGTACACATCGCCGTCGAAGGCCAGCGCCGCCTGTTTGGCGTTGGTCGGCGTGCTCTTGCTCGACCATGCGGTGTAGCGCGCCACATTGAGCGCCGACAGGTTGTCGGAGAGATGCATGAGCTCGGCGATCTGCTGCGGCGATTGGGTGCGCAGAAGCTTGATGAGTTCGACCGAAGGACCGCGTGGCCCTTCGAAATGCGGCAGGGTCGCGGGCACATCGGCCGGCACCGGCGTGACGTAGTCGAGCGACTTGGCGGGGGAGAGCAAAAACAGCATCGTTCAATTATCTGCGGCAGCGATGACCCGACGGGGCGCCGGTAAAATCGATGATCCATGAGCGAACTTTCCCCCATCGTCCAGCCCGGCCTCGACAGCCTTTCCAAATCCTTCGAACCCACGGCCATCGAGGCCCACTGGGGCCCCGAGTGGGAACGCCGTGGCTATGCCAAGGCCGGCTTTTGCGGCACGCAGCAAGCCAAGGCGGGCGCCGACGCGTTCTCTATCCAGTTGCCACCACCGAACGTGACCGGCACGCTGCACATGGGGCATGCGTTCAATCACACGATCATGGACAGCCTGGCGCGCTACCACCGCATGAAGGGCGACAACACCGTGTGGGTGCCGGGCACCGACCATGCCGGCATCGCCACGCAGATCGTGGTCGAGCGGCAATTGCAGGAACAAAAGCAGAGCCGCCACGAACTGGGCCGCAAGAACTTCGTCGCGCGTGTGTGGGAGTGGAAGCAAAAGTCGGGCAACACCATCACCGAGCAGATGCGCCGCATGGGCGATTCGGTCGACTGGAGCCGCGAATACTTCACGATGGACGAGGGCCTCTCGACCACCGTCACGCAAACCTTCGTGCAGCTCTATGACCAAGGCCTGATCTACCGCGGCAAGCGCCTGGGCAACTGGGACCCGGTGCTGAAGACCTCGGTGAGCGATCTCGAAGTGGAGAGCGAAGAAGAAGACGGCTTTCTTTGGCATATCGCCTACCCGCTCGAAGACGACAACGGCACACTGACGGTCGCGACCACGCGGCCTGAGACGATGCTCGGCGACACCGCGGTGATGGTCCATCCGGAAGACGAACGCTACAAGCATTTGATCGGCCAGCGCGTGAAGCTGCCGCTCGTGGACAAACTGATCCCGATCATCGGCGACGACTATGTCGACAGGGCCTTCGGTACCGGCGTGGTCAAGGTGACGCCCGCACACGACTACAACGACTATGCGGTCGGCCAGCGGCACAACCTGGATGTCATCAGCGTGCTGACGCTCGACGCCACCATCAACGACAACGCGCCTGAAAAGTACCGCGGCATGGACCGCTTCGTGGCGCGCAAAGCCGTGGTCGCCGACCTCGATGCGCTCGGCCTGCTGGTCGAGGTCAAGAAGCACAAGCTGATGGTGCCGCGCTGTGCCCGCAGTGGCGCCATCGTCGAGCCGATGCTGACCGACCAGTGGTACGTGGCGATGACAAAGGCCGGCGCCAACGGCCGCTCGATCGCGCAGGAGGCCATCGACGTGGTGAAGTCGGGCGAAGTCCGCTTCATTCCCGAGAACTGGGTCAACACCTATGACCACTGGATGGAGAGCATTCAGGACTGGACGATCTCGCGCCAGTTGTGGTGGGGCCATCAGATTCCGGCCTGGTACGACCAGGACGGCAATGTGTACGTGGCGCACGACGAGGCCGAAGCGCAAGCCAAGGCCGACAAGGTCGCGCCGGGCAAGACGCTCACGCGCGACGAAGACGTGCTCGACACCTGGTACTCGTCGGCGTTACTGCCTTTCTCGACGATGGGCTGGCCCAACGTGCCCGACGCCACCGAAGCGCCGCTGGCCGACTACAACCTCTACCTGCCTTCAAGCGTGCTGGTCACGGGCTACGACATCATCTTTTTCTGGGTCGCCCGGATGATCATGATGACCAAGCACTTCACCGGCCGCGTTCCCTTCAAGGACGTGTACATCCACGGCGTGGTGCGCGATGCGCAGGGCAAGAAGATGAGCAAGTCGGAGGGCAATGTGCTCGACCCCGTCGACCTGATCGATGGCATCGCGCTGCCCGGTTTGCTCGACAAGCGCACGCAAGGCTTGCGCAAGCCCGAGACGGCGCCGACGGTGCGCAAGAACACGCAAAAGGAATTTCCCGAAGGCATTCCGGCCTTCGGCGCCGATGCGTTGCGCTTCACCTTCGCGTCGCTCGCCTCGCTCGGCCGCAGCATCAACTTCGACAGCAAGCGCTGCGAGGGCTATCGCAACTTCTGCAACAAGCTCTGGAACGCCACCCGCTTCGTCTTGATGAATTGCGAGGGCCAGGACTGCGGCCTGATGGAGCACACCAAGGAAGACTGCAAGGTCGGCGGGCCGGCGCATGGCTACCTGAAGTTCAGCCGTGCCGACTTCTGGATCACCTCACAGCTGCAGCGCGTCGAGGCCGAAGTCGCCAAGGGCTTTGCCGAATACCGGCTCGACAACGTCGCCAGCGCCATCTACCAGTTCGCCTGGGACGAGTTCTGCGACTGGTATCTTGAGATCGCCAAGGTGCAGATCCAGACCGGCACCGATGCACAAAAGCGCGCTACCCGCCGCACCTTGATCCGCACGCTGGAGACGCTGCTGCGACTCGCCCATCCGGTGATCCCCTTCATTACCGAGGCGCTCTGGCAGAAGGTCGCCGGCGTGGCCGGTCGCGAAGGCGAGTCGATCATGATCGCCGCCTACCCGGAGAGCCAACCCGGAAAGATCGATCCTGCAGCCGAGGCGCACGTCGCAAGGCTGAAGGCGCTGGTCGATGCCTGCCGCACCTTGCGCGGCGAAATGAACGTGTCCCCTGCGACACGCCTGCCGCTTTACGCGGTGGCCGACGACGCCGAAGGCGCCGCCTTCCTGCGGGACTCGGCGGCAGTGCTGCAAGCGCTGGGCAAGCTCAAAGAGGTCAAGGTTTTCGACGACGAAGCAGCTTGGTCGGCAGCGGCCGACGCGGCCCCGGTGGCCGTTGTGGGGGCAGTGCGACTGTGCCTCCACATGGAAATTAACAAAGGTGAAGAAAAATCACGTATCGCCAAGGAGATCGCCCGGATCGAAGGCGAGATCGTCCGGGTGAATGGCAAGCTCGGCAATGAAGCGTTCGTCGCCAAGGCGCCGCCAGCAGTGATCGACCAGGAGCGAAAGCGGCTGGCCGATTTCAGCAGCACCATCGAAAGACTGCGTGACCAGGTTGTGCGCCTCGGCTGACAGACCGCCCGGCGCTCGCCATTTAGGCTTGGCCCGTGGCTGTTGCAGGCACGTGCGCGCCGGTTAGTCCCTTTCGGTCAGTCTTTCCCTTTCCACTTTCGAACCGACGTCCCATCTCATGTCCAATTCTTCGACCCGCATCCGTAAAGCTGTGTTCCCGGTCGCCGGCTTCGGCACCCGCTTTTTGCCGGCCACCAAGGCCCAGCCGAAAGAGATGTTGCCTGTGGTGGACAAGCCGTTGATCCAGTACGCGGTCGAAGAAGCCTACGCCGCTGGCATCCGCGACATGATTTTTGTGACGGGACGCAACAAGCGCGCGATCGAAGACCATTACGACACCGCCTACGAGCTCGAGAGCCAGCTCGAAGCCAGCGGCAAGACCGAACTGCTGCGCATCGCGCGCTCGGTCATGCCAGACGACATGACCTGCTCGTATGTGCGCCAATCGCGCATGCTCGGCCTGGGCCACGCCGTGCTGTGCGCCGAGCACCTGGTGGGCGACGAGCCCTTCGCCGTGCTGTTGGCAGACGATTTGATGGTCGGCCCCAAAGACGGCGAGCCCGTGCTGGCCCAGATGACGAAGATGTTCGAGCGCCTCGGCAGCTCGCTGCTCGCGGTGCAAGAAGTGCCGCTCGACCAGGTCAAGCGCTACGGCATCGTGGCAGGTGATTCGGTTGAAGACGGTCTGGTCAAGGTCAACCGCATGGTCGAGAAGCCTAAGCCCGAAGAAGCGCCTTCGCGTCTCGGTGTGGCCGGCCGCTACATCCTGACGCCCGGCGTCTTCGCAGAGATTCGCCTGCAGCCCAAGGGCGCGGGTGGCGAGATCCAGCTAACCGATGGCATCGCCGCGCTGATGAAGAAAGAGGCGGTCTACGCTTACTCGTACAAGGGCGTGCGATACGACTGCGGCAGCAAGGAAGGCTTTTTGCAAGCCACTGTGGAACTGGCGCTGGCGCACCCGGAAGTCGGCGCGTCGTTCCGCGAATACCTGAAGAGTCTCGCGCTCTGAGCTTCGAAACGACGAGTTCCTACTTCGCCGGCTGAACCAGCGGCAAAACGAAGCGTGCGACCTCGTCGTCGCTGATCGGCGTCAGCGGCAGTTTGAATGCCTCGCGCAGTCGCGCCACAAGCGATTGCGCCCACAGCGCGTTGCACACCAACCCTGCATGGTCGTCTGCAAGCAATAAGTTGTGCGGGTCGTCTCCGATGGAGTTGGTCACAACGAAGCTTTTGCCGATGGTCACGGTCTTGAACGCCGGCTTGGGGGCGCCGCCTCGCGTACCCCACCGTTGCACCAGCCAGGCCGCATCGTCGAAGAACGCCGTGTTGGGCTCACTCTCCGCGAGCTTTCGGACTCCGGCGTTGAAACTGTCGAGCGCCTTCCAGATATTGTTTCGCTCGGCTTCCGAAACCCAATTGTTATTTTGTGCCGCGTCGTCCGCTTCGTTCGCGATGCCGGCCACCAGAATGAGCGTCTGCGGGTGCGATTCGTGGATGAGCTTGAGCGTCGCGCCGATCTGCTTGACGCAGCGCGAAGTCAGTTCCGCCAGCTTGGGCGAATCGGGCTCCCGCGACTGCAGGTCGAGCGAACTCGACCAGTCGTTCAGTCCCATGCGGATCAGGACAACGCCGCGCTTCCAGCGCTCAGGCTCTTTGTCCATCAAGGCAACCAGTCGCGGTGCCTGGCGGAATCGCCCATCCATCAAATTAGCGCAGCTCGCACCCGAGTTGGCGAAGTTGTAAAGAAAGTCTTCTTTCTTGGGTGCACGGCCGCCACTTAAACCCAGTGCCTCACGGCCGGTCGCGAGCAAGCCCGAACTGCCCCAGACAACCCATGGACCACTGTCGATTTCCTTGCCACGCAGCTTGTCGAGAACTTCGGTCCAATTGAAGGTTCGCGCATGAAAAGGGCCGCCGCGCTCGCCGGTGCCGGCAGGAAACGCAACGCGGTCCTGGAACGAGTGGCTGTTGGAATCGCCGATGACCGCAAATGGAATGGCGGTCGGCGACACCTTTCGGTTGAGTGCGTTGTCGGGCACGTCCTGGCTCCAGACATTGAAAGCCAGCATCAGGCCGGCCGTGACGAACGCGGCGAAGCCGACGCGACGAAAGCCGGTGCGCATGATCTTCAGCGCCGGCGAATGATGTGGATGAACTCGTCGCCGACCGTCTGCTGTTCGACGAGATCGTTACCCGTTTGCCGCGCAAAAGCCTGAAAGTCGCGCACCGAGCCCGCATCGGTCGCCACCACCTTCAGCAACTGGCCGCTGGCCATGTCGTTGAGCGACTTCTTGGCCTTGAGGATGGGCAGCGGGCAGTTCAGGCCGCGGGTGTCGAGCTCTTTGTGGATGTGCATCGCCGTCTTTCGAGTACGCTGGAAATAGTCTTGCGCGTTGGCACCGATTTTAGGCGGCAGGCATGTCGGACGTTGCGGGCACTGCAGGTGCAGCCGCCGGCTTTGGCCAATCGACGAACTGCGGCTCGATGCCGCGCGTGCGCAGCCAGTCGGCCAATGCGTAGCCGGTGCCCGCGGGCCAGCAACGCAAATTCGGCAGATCGTAGAGCCGGTAGTCGACCAGTTCGGGCGACAACGACACCTCGCCATCGGCTACCGCGTGGTACGCGATGATGATCTGGTTCATCCGCTGGAAGTCGTACACGCCGACCAGATTGAGTTCGGTCGCGTCGAGGTTGGTCTCCTCCTTGATCTCGCGTGCGATGCCTTCTTTTGGCGTCTCGCCGGCTTCCATGAAGCCGGTGATGAGTGCGTACATCTTGCTGTTGGTCCAGGCCGCGTTGCGTGCCAGCAGCACCTGCCCACGGTATTCGATGATGGCCGCGAGCACGGGCGTCGGGTTGTTCCAGTGCGTGTGGCCGCAGTTGGGGCAACGCAGGCGCGACTTGGGGCCACCGTCTTCGTTCAGCGCAATCCACTCGAGTGGCGTGGCGCAAACCTGGCAAAACTTGGGATCTGGCATGGGAACCTTAAGGAAGCGTCGGCGGACGCCTTAGGAGAGCTACGCGGGGAAAACGCCAGTCGACAGATACCTGTCACCGCGGTCGCAAACAATGAAAACGATGACAGCGTTCTCGACTTTTTTCGCGATGTCGAGCGCCACCCAGAGCGCGCCCGCCGCGGAGATGCCACCGAAAATACCCTCTTCGCGCGCCAGTCGCCGGCACATCTCTTCGGCGTTGTCCTGGCTCACGTTGACCACCGTGTCGACCCGGCTCGGCTCGTAGATCTTGGGCAGATACTCCTCCGGCCATTTACGGATGCCCGGAATGCGAGAACCCTCGTCGGGTTGGGCGCCGATGATCTGCACGGCCGCGTTCTTTTCCTTCAGGAACCGCGAGACGCCGGTGATCGTGCCGGTCGTGCCCATGGCACTCACGAAGTGCGTCACTTCGCCGTCCGTATCGGCCCAGATCTCGGGCCCGGTTGTTTCGTAGTGGATGCGCGGGTTGTCCGGGTTGGAGAACTGGTTGAGCACCCGCCCCTTGCCTTGCGCGACCATCTGGTCGGCCAGGTCGCGGGCGTATTCCATGCCGCCGCTCTTGGGCGTCAGCATGAGTTCAGCGCCGAAGGCTTTCATGGTCTGGGCGCGTTCGATGGAGAGGTCTTCCGGCATGATCAAAACCATGCGGTAACCCTTGATAGCCGCAGCCATTGCCAGCGCGATGCCGGTGTTGCCGGAGGTCGCTTCGATCAGCGTGTCGCCGGGCTTGATTTCACCGCGCTCCTCGGCGCGCTTGATCATCGAAAGCGCTGGCCGGTCTTTCACCGAGCCGGCCGGATTGTTGCCTTCCAGCTTGCCGAGAATCACGTTGTTGCGCTTGGCGTTTTCGGCTGCGTCGATGCGTTGCAATGCGACCAACGGCGTTTTACCGATGGCTTCTTCGATCGTCGGGTAATTCATACAAGACACTGTGCCATAATTTTGGGTTGCTCTCTTCCGTGCCCGGGTGGTGAAATTGGTAGACGCAGGGGACTCAAAATCCCCCGCCGAAAGGCGTGCCGGTTCGATTCCGGCCCCGGGCACCACGGATTTCCAGAGCTGTTAGATCGTCGTCCAGCCATTGGTCACCGCGATCTTCAGCAACTCGCTCGCCGAATCCACACCCAGCTTGCGCCGCAAGCTGAAACGATGCGTCTCCACCGTGCGCACGCTGATGTCCAGCTCCTTCGCCACCAGTTTGTTGCTGCGCCCATGCGCCAGCAGCAGCAGCACCTCGTGTTCACGAGCGGTGAGCTGCGGCGTCGTGTTGCCGAACTGCAGCATCAGGTCGGACACCTGCGCGCTGAAGTAACTGCCTCCGGCACACACCGCGCTGATGGCGCTCAGGATTTCTTCTGTCGGCGACTCCTTGAGCACGTAGCCCCGCGCGCCTGCGCGGATGGCGCTCAGCACGTACTCGCGGTTGTCGTACATGCTCAGCATCAACACCAGCACCTCGGGGTGACGCGTGCGCAGCAACGTCGCCAGCTCGATGCCGTTCATGCCGCGCATGCCGACATCGATCAGCATCAGGTCGGGCGGATCGGCGGCGGCCAGCGCCAATGCTTCGGCGCCACTCGCCGCTTCACCGATCACCCGAAGATGCGGCACCACGGCCAGCCGCGCACGCAGTCCGTCGCGCACGAGGGAATGGTCGTCGACAATCACGAGGCGGATCGGCGCAGGCTCGTCGCTCATACGGCTCACATGGGGCAAAGGGCTCGTGCCGCCGATGTCGTTCGGGCCGGTCATGCGGGCACCGCCAATGGAAAGCTCGCAATCAACGATGTGCGGCCCGGCTGCGAGATGAGCTGAAAGCTCCCGCCGTTGCGCTCCACCCTCTCGCGCATATTCGTGAGTCCGATGCCGCGGTCCTTGCTGTGCTCGACGTTCTGCACATCGAAGCCGCGTCCGTCGTCGGTGATTCGAAGCTCGAGCCGGTCGTGTGCATCGTCCAGCCGAATGTCGATGTGACTGGCCCCGGCGTGCCGCTCGGCGTTGCGCAACGCCTCCTGCGCAACACGAAACAGGCTCACGGCCTGCAGCTCTGGTAGCCGTTCTTCATGCACGTGCGGCGACACGGTCACCGTCAGGCCACTTCGCTGCGCGAGCTCGTTGCCGATGTGCTCCAGCGCCGCAGGCAATCCCAGGTCGTCGAGCAAGGCGGGCCGCAAGTCGTGCGAGATCCGCCGGACCTCGCCGATGGCTTGCGACAGCGCGCCGATCTCCTTGTCGATCGCCGTCACCGGTGCGTTGCCCGGATGCGCCAGCCGGTGCCCGACCAGCTCGAACTGGTATTTGATCGAGACCAGCAGCTGACAGATATGGTCGTGCAACTCACGCGACACCCGGGCGCGCTCGTCCTCTTGGGAGCTAACAACGCGGTGCGCCAGCGCCTTCAGCTTGCGATCGGCCTGGCGCTGCTCGCTGATGTTGAGCGCCAGCCCTCCGGCGAACACGCCGATGGCCGCGATCATCGCCACCGTCGCCAGGCCGAGCAGCGTTTGCCGGACGCTGGCCAGCAGACTCCCTCGCAGCTTGGCGGCGGCGGCATCCACGTCATCAAGGTAGATACCGGTGCCAAGCATCCAGCCCCATCGCGGGAGCTCGACCGAATATCCGAGCTTGCGTTCGATACGGCCGGTCGAAGGCTTCGGCCACAGATAGCGCTGGTAGCCCCCGCCCTCGTGAGCCCGTGCGATCAGCTCGCGGATCATGTAGGTGCCCTCGGTATCGCGACGGTTCCAAAGGTTCTGGCCAACGAGGTCCGGCTGGCGCGGATGAACCAGCGTCAGGCCCTCGCGGTCGTACACATAGAAGTAGCCGTCATCGCCGAAGTTCATGTTCGCGAGGATGGCCTTGACCTGCTCCTTGGCGGGCTCGTCGTCGCGCCCTGCTCCGTAGAGGTTGTCGATGGAAGTGAGCGCCAGCGCGATGTAGCTGCGGAGCTCTTCGCGCTTGGCGCTGAGCAATACATCTTCGAGCACCTGAGCCTGACGTTGCTCAAGTCGCTGGGTCTCGATCACCAGCAACCCGCCGATCGCAGCGATGGCAAAGAGAAGTGGCGCCACTGCGAGCAACAGGATCTTGGCCTTCGGTTTCATGGCTGTGATTGTGCGATGCAGCCGCCGCTTCAGGCACTCACCAAGGCGACTTGGCGTTTTCCCTTAGGCAGTACTACCGAGAGCATCCCCGCACTCATGCGAATACAAAAAGAATCAGGGCCGCCCAATAATTGGGCCGCTCAAAACCGTTATCGCTACCGCAACCGCAACCGCGAACCCTTCATCACCACTGCAGGAGACATGACTTGACCCGCTTCCCGAAAAAAATTGCCACTGCCATCGCGCTGGCAGCCCTCACCACTTTCGCCATGGCAGCCGATCCGATCAAGATCGGCGTCGACGGTCCGTTCACCGGCGGCTCGTCGTCGATGGGCGTGAGCATGCGCGACGGTGTCCGGCTCGCCGCAGCTGAAATCAACAAGGCCGGCGGCGTGCTCGGTCGCCAGATCGAACTGGTCGAACGCGACGACGAAGCCAAGAACGAACGTGGCGTACAAATCGCCCAGGAGTTCATCAACAAGGAAAAGGTGACCGCGGTCGTCGGCTACATCAACACCGGCGTGGCACTGGCCTCGCAACGCTTCTTCCAGGACGCCAAGATCCCGGTGCTGAACAACGTCGCGACCGGCTCGGTCATCACGCACCAGTTCGACAAAGACCCTGAAAATTACGTGTTCCGCAACGCTGCGCACGACAGCATTCAGGCGCCGATGATCGTGGAAGAAGCCATCACCCGCCGCGGCTTCAAGAAGGTCGCCATCCTGGCCGACTCCACCAACTACGGCCAGCTCGGCCGGGAAGATCTGGAGAAGGCGCTGAAGGCCAAGGGCATCACCCCGGTCGCCGTCGAGAAATTCAACATCAAGGACGTCGACATGACGGCCCAGTTGCTCAAGGCCAAGGAAGCCGGCGCCGAGGCCATACTGACCTACGGCATCGGCCCCGAGCTGGCGCAGATTGCCAACGGCATGACCAAGCTGGGCTGGAAAGTGCCGATGGTCGGCAGCTGGACGCTGGCGATGGCCAACTTCATCGACAACGCGGGCCCCGGCGGTGACGGTGCGCGCATGCCGCAAACCTTCATCCAGGAACCGACCACTCCAAAGCGCAAGGCCTTCATCGACAACTTCGTGACGACCTTCAAGCCGAAGAACAACCGGATGGATTCGCCGGTGTCGGCCGCCCAAGGCTACGACTCTATCTACCTGTTGGCCGCCGCCATCAAGCAGGCCGACAGCACCGAAGGCCCGAAGGTCAAGGCCGCGCTGGAAGACCTGAAGACGCCGGTCGAAGGCGTGGTGACGACGTACACCAAGCCGTTCAGCAAGGACGACCATGACGCCATCACCTCGAACATTCCGGTGTTCGGTGAAGTCAAGGGCGGCCGCGTGGTGTTCGCCAACGCCGAAGACCAGAAGTCGGCCGGCACCGTCCGACTGAAAAAGTAAAGCGCCTCGCGCCGAGCGCCGCCCCGGGGTCCAGCCCCGCGGCGGCGCGTTTTTCGTTTAACCAAAGAGCCGTCATGCAAATCCTGACCCAACTCATCTTCAGCGGCATCGCGCTGGGCATGATCTACGCCGTCATCGCGTTCGGTTATCAACTCACCTTCGCGACATCCGACACGTTGAACTTCGGGCAGGGCGATGCGCTCATGCTGGGCGCACTGGTCGGCCTCACGCTGGTCGGCCTGGGCGTCAACTACTGGCTGATGATCCCGATCGTTTGCGTGTTCGGTGCCTTTCAGGGCGCCGTGGTCGAACGCATCGGCGTCCGGCCAGCCATCAAGATCAAGTCGGAGTTCGGATGGATCATGTCGACCATCGCGCTCGGCATCATCTTCAAGAACGTGGCTGAAAACGTCTGGGGCCGCGACGACCTCAAGTTCCCTTCACCATTGCCCGAATCGCCTCTGCACTTCCTCGGCGCCAACGTTCTGCCAATGGAAATTCTGGTGGTCGGCGGCGCGCTGCTCATGATGCTGGCGGTCGAGTTCTTCAACCGCAAGACGATCTACGGCAAAGCGGTGGTCGCGACCTTCAACGACCGCGACGCGGCGAAGTTGATGGGCATCAACACCGGGCTCGTCATCACCTTTTCTTATGCGCTGTCGTCGATGACGGCAGCCTTTGCCGGCGTGCTGATCGCACCCTTGACGCTCACCGGCGCCACCATGGGCGCGGTGCTCGGGCTCAAGGCTTTTGCGGTCGCCATCATTGGTGGGCTGACCAGTGGCATGGGGATCGTGGTGGGCGGGATCATCCTGGGCATCGCCGAGACCACGACCGGCTTTTATCTGAGCACCGGTTACAAGGATGTGCCCGGCCTGGTGCTGTTGTTGATCGTGCTGGCCGTGCGCCCGGCGGGTCTGTTCGGCAAGACCGCCATCAAGAAGGTCTGAGCGAGCTCAACCGACATCCCCATGAAAAAGCAACACCTCCTTCTGTACATCGCGGGCATCGCCGCGCTGCTGCTATTCCCGATCGGTATCGACAATCCGTACTACATCCACCTGCTCGAAACCATCATGATCTATGCGATCGTGCTGTTCGGGCTGGACATCGTGGTCGGCTACACGGGCCAGGTTTCTCTCGGCCACGCAGGCCTCTTCGGCCTCGGTGCCTACACTGCCGGCGTGCTGGTCATGAAGCTCACCGCGCCGATCTGGATCACCATCCCAGCCGCCGTGCTTTTCACTGCCGGCTTCGGCGCCTTGCTCGCATTGCCCGCGCTCCGCGTGTCCGGGCCTTACCTCGCGATGGTCACGCTGGCCTTCGGCACCATCATCCAGATTCTCATCAACGAGATGAGCTTTCTGACCGAAGGCCCGATGGGCATCAAGCTGAACAAGCCAACGCTCTTCGGCCATCGGCTCGACGAACGCGAGTACTACTGGCTGGTGGCGGTGCTCATGGTGCTGGCGCTGATCGTGGTGCATCGCATCCTGCGCTCGCACCTGGGCCGCGCCTTCGAAGCGTTGCGCGGCAGCCCTGTCGCGTCGGATTGCATGGGTGTTTCGGTGTACCGCTACAAGGTTTATGCGTTCGTCATCAGCGCCGGTTTCGCGGGACTGGCCGGGTCGCTCTACGCGTACTCCGAGCAATACATCTCGCCCAACTCGTACAACTTCGAACTCACCGTGCTGTTCCTGCTGGCCGTGATCATGGGTGGGCGCAAGAGCCGCATCGGCTCGCTGGTGGGCGCCGCCATCATCGTTCTGCTGCCCAAGTTGCTGGACGATATCGCGATGTTCCGATACGTGTCGGTCGGACTGGCGGTCATGGTGCTGGCGGTCGCTGTCGTAGCGGTACGGCGCGGCAAGTCGACGCCCGCGCAGATGGCCATTCCGGTGGTCGGCACCATCGCGCTGGCGGCCCTGTCGTTCTGGTTGCAGACCATGACCGACTGGCGTCTGTCGATCTTCGGGATCATTACCCTCTTCGTTGTGTATTACCTGCAAGACGGCATCGTCGGCTTCGTGCGCACCGCCCTCAATCTGAAGCGCCCCAAAGCGCGCTCGGATATCACCGGCGACGTGCAGTTCACACCGGTCGACGCGGTGTCGCAGGCGGCTGGCGGCACCGGCAGCGCCGAAGTGCTGAACGCGACCGGCGTGCTGATGCAGTTCGGTGGCCTCAAGGCACTCAACAACGTCGACTTGAGCATCAAGCGCGGCACCATCCACGGCCTGATCGGCCCCAACGGTTCGGGCAAGAGCACGATGATGAACGTGCTCACGGGCATCTACGTGCCGACCGCGGGCGCCATTTCTTTCGCCGGCCGCTCGCTGGTCGGCCGCACCTCGTCGGACATCGCCTTGTCGGGCATCGCACGGACCTTTCAGAACGTGCAATTGTTCGGCGAAATGACGGCACAGCAGAACGTGCAGGTCGGCCTTCACCACACATTCGAGAGCAACCTGATCGACGTATCGATTCACACACCGCGTTACCGGCGCGAGAGCGTGGCATCGATCGAACGGGCGCTCGGCTTGCTGCGCTTCGTCGGGCTCGAAGAGCTGTCGCAGGAAGAGGCGCGCAACCTGCCCTATGGCAAGCAGCGGCTGCTGGAGATCGCACGCGCGCTGGCGCTCGACCCGCAACTGCTGCTGCTCGACGAGCCGGCCGCAGGCCTGACGGCACCGGACATCAAGGAACTCATCACGATCATCCGAAAGATCCGCGACCACGGCGTGACCGTGATCCTGATCGAGCACCACATGGACGTGGTCATGAGCATGTGCGACACCGTGTCGGTGCTCGACTTCGGTCAGAAAATCGCCGAGGGCGAACCCGCCGCGGTGCAAGCCGACGAAAAAGTCATCGAGGCTTACCTCGGCGGGCAAGCCTCCGACGAAGCGCAACCCGCCTGAGGCGGCGAGAGAACAACATGCTCACTATCCAGAATCTCTTCGCCGGCTACGGCAAGGTACAGGTGCTGCAAGGCATCTCGATCGAAGTGCCCAAAGGCAAGGTCGTCACGCTGATCGGCTCGAATGGCGCCGGCAAGACGACGACGATGCGCGCTGTGTCCGGAATGATCTCGCCGACCGGCGGCGAGATCACGCTGAACGGCAAGCGTATCGACGGGCTCGAGTCGTATCACATCGCCAAGCTGGGCCTCGCCCATTCACCCGAAGGCCGCCGCGTCTTCGCGACGATGACGGTGACCGACAACCTCATCCTCGGCGCCTTTCCACGGCTGACTGGCAGCCGGCCCAAGGGCGACGTCAGCGCCGACCTGGAGCGTGCGCTGGAGCTGTTTCCGCGGCTGAAAGAACGGCGTATGCAACTTTCGGGCACCTTGTCGGGCGGCGAGCAGCAGATGCTGGCGATGGCGCGCGCGATCATGCTGAACCCTGAAGTCGTGTTGCTCGACGAGCCTTCGATGGGTCTCGCGCCGATCCTGGTCGAAGAGGTGTTCCGCATCATCGCGCGGCTGAAAAGCGAGGGCGTGACGATGCTGCTGGTCGAACAGTTCGCGGCCGCTGCGCTCAAGGTGGCCGACTACGGCTACGTGCTGGAGAACGGCCGCATCTCGGTGCATGGTCCGGCCGCCAAGTTGCGCGACGACCCCGCAGTGAAGGCCGCGTATCTGGGCGGCAGCCACTAACTGCGACAACGCCGAGTCCGGCCTGATGGCCGGTAACTCCAGAGGTAACGGCTAAGGCAATGACTGAGTTTTTAGCGGCTGCAAGCCGGTCGCCACAGTCGGATACAGCAGCCGCACACGCAACTCGCGCTTCATGCGCGTGTTGTCGAGCCGGCGCGATTCGCCCATGAAGCTGAGCAACGACAGCGGCAACTCGGCTCCCGCCTGCTCGCGTGCGATGCGTCTGGGCCGGGGCAAGCCGTAGAGATCGGCCGCCAGGTCGACGTAGTCACCCATCTTGATGTCACTGTCGTCACTGGCATTGAACACGCGCTGCGTGCCGCCACGCCACAGCGCCACCACGCAGGCCCGCGCCAGGTCGTCGGCATGGATGTGATTGGTATAGACGTCGTCTTCACTGCGCAACACAGGCGTGCCTTTGCGGAGACGCTCGCGCGGCGTGCCGCCTTCGCGGTCGGGCGCGTAGATGCCGGGGATGCGCAGGATACGCACTGCCACGCCGGCGCGGCCGAGCCATCGCACCGAACGCTCGGCATCGACACGACGGTGCGCGCGGGGCGTGTGTGGGCTTGCCGCGCGCGTCTCATTTACCAGCGCACCACCGCAATCGCCGTAGACGCCGCTGGTCGAGCCGTAGACGAGTGCGTCGGGCAACGAGCGCAGGCGCAGTGCTCGCGCGAGCGCGACGGTGCGAGCGTCACGCCACCATCCCGTGCCCTCGACGTTGGCCGGTGGCGCCAGATGCAGCACGCGCGTCGCGATGCCGGCAAGACGCCCCAGCGAGCTCGGCACATCGAGATCGGCGACCAGCGGCGTGATCCCGGCTGCGCGCAATGCGGGCACCCTGTCGGGCGAAGAAGTCAGCGCGACCAGCTGCACACGGCCGCGCAAGGCGAGTGCGGCGCGCATCCCGACATCGCCGCAGCCGACGATGAGTACCCTTGCTCGCCGAAAGCGCGCAGGCCGCGCGCCAATGGGACTGTTGATTGAAGGCAAAATCCGTGTCCCTTCCAGAGATTGACCGAAGAATACCCATGACCAGCGCCGCGCCGCACGAAGCGGGCTTTTCCATCAGCATCGAGCCGAGCGGCAGAAGCTTTGTCGTGCAACCCGACGAAACCATCCTCGCGGCAGGCATCCGCCAGGGCATCGGCCTGCCCTACGGCTGCAAGGACGGCGCCTGCGGCTCGTGCAAGTGCAAGAAACTGTCCGGCGAAGTCACGCTCGGGACGCATCAAAGCAAGGCGCTGAGCGCCGAAGAAGAACTTGCCGGCTACGTGCTGACCTGCTGCGCGCGCCCGCAGAGCGACGTCGTTCTCGAGTCGCGCCAGGTGACCGAGGCCGGCGCTTTCCCGATCCGCAAGATGCCGGCGCGCGTGGCGGCGCTGGTCAAGAAATCGCACGACGTCGTGATGCTGCGCCTGCAGTTGCCAGCCGGCGAGCCGCTGCAGTTTCATGCCGGCCAGTACGTCGAGTTCATCCTGCGCGACGGCGCACGGCGGAGCTATTCGATGGCCAACGCGCCGCATACGTTGGGTGAGCCGGGTACCGGCATCGAACTGCACATTCGGCACTTGCCCGGCGGCAAGTTCACCGACCACGTGTTCGGCGCGATGAAAGAGAAAGAGATTCTTCGCATCGAAGGCCCGTACGGCAGCTTCTTTTTGCGCGAAGACTCGGAAAAGCCGATCGTGCTGCTCGCCTCGGGTACAGGTTTTGCACCGATCAAGGCACTGCTGGAGCATATGAAGTTCAAGGCCATCGACCGCGCTGCGATCTTGTACTGGGGCGGCCGCCGGCCCGAGGATTTGTACATGGATGAATGGGTGCGGGCACAGCTCGCCGGAATGCCCAACCTGCGCTACGTGCCTGTCATCTCCAACGCCGTGCCCGATGACAACTGGACCGGTCGAACCGGCTTCGTGCATCAGGCCGTGCTCGAGGACTTCGCAGACCTTTCGGGCTATCAGGTGTACGCCTGTGGCGCGCCCATCGTGGTGGACTCGGCCAAGCGCGATTACATGGCGCTGGGTGGACTGCCCGAAGAGGAGTTCTTCGCAGACGCCTTCACGACAGAGGCGGACAAGGCAATTCCCTGACGCCATGGCCATGAACAAACGCACCTTTCTTGTCTTGCTGGCGCTCAGCGCTGCCGTGGTCCAAGCGCCAGCGCAGGCGCAATCGAACAGCCGTCCGATTCGTCTCGTCGTGCCTTACGCAGCCGGCGGCCCGATTGACGTCACCGCGCGCATCCTGGCCGAGCGCGTCAAAGACGTGCTCGGGCCGGTCATCATCGACAACAAGCCCGGTGCGGGCGGCAACATCGGTGCCGACATCGTCGCCAAAGCGCCACCGGACGGCCTGACGATCGGCATCGCGGCGACGGCAACCAACGCTGTCAACCCGTGGCTTTACAGCAAGATGCCGTTCAACGCGGCGACCGACTTCGCACCCCTCACGCAGATGGTCCGCGTGCCCAATGTGCTGGTGATGAACGCGGCGGCCGCGGAGCGCCTGAAAATCAACACGGTGGCCGACCTGATTCGCTACGCCAAGGCCAACCCCGCCAAACTCAACTACGGGAGCGGCGGCAACGGCAGCGCCGGCCATCTGGCGGGCGAGTTGTTCAAGAAGGAGGCCGGCATCTTCGCGGTACACATCCCTTACAACGGCGGCAGCCCGGCCCAGCTGGCGCTGGTCTCGGGCCAGGTCGATTTCAACTTCGACAACCTTGCGACCGCAGCGCCGAACATCCGGTCCGGCAAGCTGAAGGCGATCGCCGTGACGACGTTGCAACGCAGCCCGTCGCTGCCCGAGGTGCCGCCGGTGGCCGAAACGCTCAGGGGCTTTTCGGTCGATACGTGGTGGGGCTTGGTGGCGCCGGCCGGTACGCCGCCCGACGTGATCGCCAAGCTGAACAAGGCCTTTGTCGATGCGCTCAATGCGCCGGAAACAAAGACGCGTTTTGCATCGCTGCTGGCCGAACCCGTGCCGACGACGCCGGATCAGTTCGGCGCGTTCATGAAAAGTGAGATGGCCAAGTACGAGAAAGTCGTCAAGGCCACGGGCGCAAAGGTGGACTGAGCGGTTACTCGCCGACTATTCCCCAAGATAGGCGGCGCGGACTTTCGGATCGCTCAGCATCACCTTGGCATCGCCGAACATGGAGATCAGCCCCGACTCCATCACATAGCCACGGTCGGCGAGCTGCAGCGCGCGGTTTGCGTTCTGCTCGACCAGCAAGATGGTCACGCCCTGCGACGCCACCGTTTGCACGACCTCGAAGATCTTGTCGCACATGATCGGCGACAGGCCCATCGTCGGCTCGTCGAGCAACAACACTTTGGGGCGCGCCATCAAGGCACGTCCCATGGCAAGCATCTGCTGCTCGCCACCCGACATGGTGCCGGCCAGTTGCGTCGCGCGCTCTTTCAGGCGGGGGAACGTCGTGAAAACGCGATCGATGTCGTTGCCGATCTCGACCTTGTCCGTGCGAATGTAAGCGCCGATCTGCAGGTTCTCGGTGATCGTCATGCGCGTGAACACGCCACGGCCCTCGGGCACCATGACCAGGCCCTCCTTGACGAGATCCCAGGCGCCGCGGCCCTTGATGTTCTTGCCCAGGAATTCGATGGTGCCGCCGAGGTGCGGCAAGGTGCCGGTGATGGCCTTCATCGTTGTCGTCTTGCCGGCGCCGTTGGAGCCGATCAACGAAACGAGCTCGCCCTCTAGCACTTCGAAGTCGATGCCCTTGACGGCCTGAATGCCGCCGTACGCGACTTTCAGGCCGCTGACCTTGAGTAGTGTCTGGGCCATGTCAATGTCCTCCGGTGCCGAGGTAAGCCTCGATCACCTTTTCGTTTTTCTGTACGTCGGCGGGCACGCCTTCGGCGATTTGTTTGCCGTAGTCGAGCACCGTCACGCGGTCGCACAAACCCATGATGAGCTTCACGTCGTGTTCGATGATGAGCACCGTGCGGTTGTCCTTGCGAATGCGGTCGATGAGTTCGCGCAACTGCAGCTTCTCGGTCGCGTTCATGCCGGCAGCCGGTTCGTCGAGCGCGATGAGTTTCGGGTCTGTCGCTAGAGCACGCGCGATTTCGAGCCGGCGCTGGTCGCCATAGCTCAGGGTGCGCGCCTTAAAGTCCGCGTACTTGCCAACACCGACGTACTCGAGCAGTTCCATCGCGCGTTTGGCAATCGCCGCTTCCTCCGTCTTGAAACTGCTCGTGCGAAAGATCGCGCCGAACACGCCCGAGTGGGTGCGCACATGGCGCCCGACCATCACGTTCTCGAGGGCCGTCATTTCAGCAAAAAGGCGGATGTTCTGAAAAGTGCGGGCGATGCCGGCTTGCGCCACCTCATGCACCGCCGTGGGTTGGTACGGCTTGCCGCCCAATTCGAAGCTGCCGCTGTCCGGCGTGTAGAGCCCGGTGATCACGTTGAAGAAGGTCGTCTTGCCGGCGCCGTTGGGGCCGATCAGGCCGTAAACCTGGCCCTGCTTGATGGTGATGCCCACGTCCGACAGCGCCTGCAAGCCGCCGAAACGTTTGGAGATGCCGCGCACCTCGAGAATGGTTTCAGTCATGTGCTGGCTCGTTCAAGGATTGATCGACATCGGACGCGCGGCACCGCCGGGCACTTCATCGGATGGTGCCTCGAGGCCCGAGCCGTGCTGCTGGATCGATCCATCGATCGGCACCGGGCTGCCCTTGGCCGACGCGAGCGACTTGCCGTGGTCTGGCGATGGCCACAAGCCACGCGGCCGTACCAGCATGATGATGATCATGGCAAGCGCGATAAAGAGCTGGCGCAGGATGGATGCATCGAGTCGGCCGTCGGTCAGCGCCTGGAGCGGACCCGCCACGTAGCGCAGCACCTCGGGCAGCGTCGCCAGCAATACCGCGCCGAGGATCACGCCCGGCAAATGGCCGATGCCACCCAGCACGACCATCGCGACGATCATCACCGACTCGTTCAAATTGAAAGACTCCGGCGTGATGGCGCTTTGGAACGACGCGAACATGGCACCCGACACGCCGCCAAAGCTGGCGCCCATGCCGAAGGCCAGCAGCTTCATGTTGCGTGTGTTGATGCCCATCGCCTTGGCGGCGATTTCGTCCTCCCGAATCGCCATCCAGCCACGCCCGACTCGCGAGTTCTGCAGGCGGTGCGAGATGACGAGCGTGACCAGCACGAAGACCAGAAACAGGTAGTAATACAGCGTGACCGAAGACATCGTATAGCCGCCGATGGTCAAAGACTTGCCCAGATTGAGCCCGAAAAAATGCACCGAATCGATCCCGTCGATGCCTTTTGCGCCGTTGGTGATGTTGGCCGGGTGGTCCAGCGTGTTCATGAACACACGAATGATTTCACCGAAGCCCAGCGTCACGATGGCCAGATAGTCGCCGCGCAGTTTGAGCGTGGGTGCGCCGAGCAGCACACCAAAAACCCCCGCGAGACCCAGCGCCAGCGGAATCACCACCAGCAGCGGCGTGTGCAGCCCACCCGGAAACATCGCGGCGATGGCCGGGAAGTTATCGGTCAACTGCGAGGAATTGAGCAACGCGTACATGTACGCGCCGATCGCATAGAAGGCCACATAGCCCAGGTCGAGCAGACCGGCGTAACCGACCACGATGTTCAAGCCCAGCGCCAACAGGCAATAGAGCAAAGCGGTGTCGGCGATGCGCACCCAGGCATTGCCGAACTGCTGCAGGATATGCGGCAGCACGATGAGGGCAATGGCCGCGAGGATGAAGAGAACAATGCTTTTTTTCTTTTGCATGGTGTTCACTCCTTAAGCTCGGTCTGCCACGCGCTCGCCCAGCAAGCCGGATGGTCGCACGGTCAGTGTGATGATGAGGATCACGAACGCGAAGATGTCGGCATGCTGGCTGCCCAGCACATCGCCTGTGAGCGTGCCCAGGTAACCGGCCCCGATCACTTCGACCAGTCCCAGCACCAACCCGCCGACCACGGCGCCCGGCAGGTTGCCGATGCCGCCGAACACCGCCGCAGTGAAGGCCTTGAGGCCGGGCAAGAAACCCATCGAGTGGTTGGCGATGCCGTAGTTGGAAGCTTGCATCACGCCAGCGATGGCTGCGAGCACCGCACCGATGACGAATGTCGCTGAAATCACCACGTCAGGGCGGATGCCCATGAGCGACGCGACGCGCGGGTTCTCGGCGGTGGCACGCATCGCGCGGCCGAGTTTGGTGTAGTTGACCAACCAGGTCAGCACGGCCAATGAAATAGCGGTAACGACCAGGATCATGATTTGCGTGGGCGAGATCGACGCGCCGGCCACATTGATGGAATCCGAGGGCAACAAGGTCGCATAAGGCTTGTTGGTCGGCTTCCAGATGATCATCGCCAGCGTCTGCAGCAGGATCGACATGCCGATAGCCGTGATGAGCGGAGCCAGCTTGGGGCTGTTTCGCAGTCGCCGGTAAGCCAGCTTCTCGATCACGAAATTAAGCGTGGCCGCGACGACGCAGGCGCAGATCAGCGCGATGATGAGCATGAGCCAGCCTGGCATGCCGGGCATCGACTCCTGCATGAAGCGGATCACGCTCCAACTGGTGAGCGCGCCGACCATCAGCACTTCGCCGTGCGCAAAGTTGATGAGGTTGATGATGCCGTACACCATGGTGTAGCCCAAGGCTATCAAGGCATACATGCTGCCGAGAACCAGACCGTTGATGATCTGCTGCAGCAATATTTCCATAACGAGTCCCTACGCACCGGATTGGCGCCGTTCAGCTACCTAGCAAAATTCCCGCCAGACCCGATCGGTTGGCGGCAAGGTGGGCGGGATTGTAGGCACGCATGCACGCTACTTTGGTGCATTCGGGGCACGGGTTTTCCCGCTGTGGCGTGCGCTCACCACAGCCTTTTGCAGATTGCGCATGCGGTGATGTCGGGCCTGATGTCTGCAGTCGATCGCTGTTGCAAAGACCATTCATTTGGTCGGCTGCCAGTCAGTCTTTTGCGTCGCCGTTTTTCTTGCGGAGCTCGCGCAGCTTCTCGGCAATACGGATCTCCAGCCCGCGTTCGACAGGGCGATAAAACGGCGGCGGTGCCATACCGTCGGGCAGATAGCTCTCACCGGCAGCAAAGCCGTCGGCCTCGTCATGCGCATAGCGATAGCCTTTGCCGTAGTCGAGCTCCTTCATGAGCTTGGTCGGTGCATTGCGCAGATGCATCGGCACCGGCCTCGTCCCGTCGTTCTTGATGAAGGCCTTGATCTCGTTGTACGCCTTGTAGACCGCGTTCGACTTGGGCGCCATCGCCAGGTAGATCACGCATTCGGCCAGCGCGAGCTCGCCTTCCGGCGTGCCAAGGCGCTCGTAGACTTCGGCTGCGTCCAGCGCGAGCCGCAGTGCCCGCGGGTCGGCCAGGCCGATGTCTTCGCTGGCCATGCGCACCAGGCGGCGCGCCATGTAGCGCGGGTCGGCGCCGCCATCGAGCATTCGCATGAACCAGTAGAGCGAGGCATCGGGGTCGCTACCTCGGACCGATTTGTGCAGCGCGCTGATGGTGTCGTAGAACTGTTCGCCGCCCTTGTCGTAGCGCCGCATGCGCTCGCCCAGCACGCGCAGCAACCAGTCGTCGGTAATTTGCTCGATCTTTTCGGCACCAGCGGCAACGGCCAGCGTCTCGAGCGTGTTGAGCAGGCGGCGCGCATCACCGTCTGCATAGGCAACGAGCCGGTCGATCGCAGCGCCTTCGATGGCCGGCACCGCGTTGATCTGCTGGGCGCGCGTGACGATCTGTTTCAGGTCGTCCTCACCCAGCGGTTGCAGCACGTACACCGCAGCCCGCGAAAGCAGCGCCGAGTTCACCTCGAAGGAAGGGTTCTCGGTCGTCGCGCCGATGAAGGTGAACAGGCCTGACTCGACGTGCGGCAAGAAGGCGTCCTGCTGGCTCTTGTTGAAGCGATGCACTTCGTCCACGAACACGATGGTGCGCCGTTGTTCCAGGCCATCCCGCGCGACCGTGGCGCGATCGACCGCATCGCGAATGTCCTTTACACCGCCGAGCACCGCGCTGATGCTCAAGAACTGCGCATCGAACGAATCCGCCATCAAACGGGCGATGGTCGTCTTGCCGGTGCCGGGCGGTCCCCAGAGGATGCAGGAGTGCGGCTGGCCCGACTCGAACGCGATGCGCAGTGCCATGCCCGGTCCGAGCAGGTGCTGCTGGCCGATGACCTCGCCCAGCGTCTTCGGTCTCAGGCGCTCGGCCAGTGGTTGGTGTGATGTCGCTGCAGTGGCTTGGGATTTGACGGCCATGGGAACATTTTGCGATGCCGCGCTACAAGAACGGGAGCGCTATGCCGAGAAGGTCGAAAGCGGACAGCGATGAGGCCGACCGCGACCGCGGAGGCTATTGCTTCAAAACATCGGCGCCCGCAGGCGTCTTGAATTCGAAGGTGCCTGCCGGCAGCGTCGGATTGACCTCGACCTTGCTGAACTTCAATACCGATCGCTGGCCGAAGCTGTCGAGGATTTCGAGCGACGCCAACGCGTCACCCTGAAACCCGATCTGCACGCTCTGGAGCTGGCCGTCCTTGCTCTTCGGGGTTGCCTTGACCCACTGCAGGCCATCGCGCTCCGGCGCGCCTTCGAGCGCGAAGTCGGTCTGCAGTGCGCGCAAGTCGGGAGCGGCCGCAATCAGTGCGGCGGGCGTCGACCCAAGGGCCTGCGCCTGTGGGCGCTGCGTGACCTGGTTGAGATCGACATCGAACAGCGACAGCGTCTTGCCGTCGGCGACGATGGTCTGCGCAAACGGCTTCTTGTAGTCGAACTTGAATTTGCCAGGCCGCTGGAACTCGAAGGTGCCGGTCGACGTCTTGACGCGCCCTAGCTGGCCGTCGCGCGGCGGCGCAGTCACGGTCTGCGTGAAATCGGCGCGGCCGCTTTTCACGGTCTTCACAAATGACTCAAGGCTTTCCATGCCGCCGGCCCATGCGCTGCCACATGCACCGAATGTGGCAGTTGCTATCAACAGTGTCGCAAAGAGCTTTTTCATCAATCGTCCGTTAGGTTCACTCGGCGCGCGCCGGCACCAGAATTTCGCGCTGGCCATTGGTGCTCATCGAGCTGACCAGACCGGCCTTTTCCATGTCTTCGACCAGCCGCGCCGCGCGGTTGTAGCCGATCTTCAGGTGGCGCTGCACCAGCGAAATGCTGGCCTTGCGGTTTTTGAGCACGACCTCGACCGCCTGGTCGTACATCGGGTCCTTTTCGGCGCTGGCATCGCCGCTCATAGACAGGTCTTCGCCGTCGACCGAACCGCCTTCGAGTACGCCTTCGATGTAGTCGGGCTCGCCTTGCGACTTGAGGTACGCGACCACGCGATGGACTTCCTCATCGCTGACGTAGGCGCCATGCACGCGAACCGGCAGTCCGGTGCCGCTGGCCATATAGAGCATGTCGCCCATTCCGAGCAGCGCTTCGGCGCCCATCTGGTCGAGGATGGTGCGCGAGTCGATCTTGCTCGACACCTGAAACGAAATCCGGGTCGGAATGTTGGCCTTGATCAGTCCGGTAATGACGTCGACGCTGGGACGCTGCGTCGCCAGAATCAAATGGATGCCTGCTGCGCGCGCCTTTTGCGCGAGTCGCGCGATCAGTTCCTCGATCTTCTTGCCGACCACCATCATCAGGTCGGCCAGCTCGTCGATGACGACCACGATGTGCGGCTCGCGGCGCAATGGCTCCGGATCGTCCGGCGTCAGGCTGAACGGGTTGTAGATGAACTCTTCGCGGGCCTTGGCCTCGTCGATCTTGACGTTGTACCCGGCCAGGTTGCGCACGCCAAGCTTGCTCATCAGCTTGTAGCGGCGCTCCATTTCGGCCACGCACCAGGTGAGGCCGTGCGCGGCCTGCCGCATGTCGGTGACCACCGGCGCCAGCAGGTGCGGGATACCCTCGTAGACCGACATTTCGAGCATCTTGGGATCGATCATCAAGAGCCGAACGTCGCGCGCCTCGGCCTTGTAGAGCAACGACAAGATCATCGCGTTGATGCCGACCGACTTGCCCGAGCCGGTCGTGCCAGCCACCAGCACGTGCGGCATCTTGGCAAGGTCGGCGACGACCGGGTTGCCGATGATGTCCTTGCCGAGCCCCATCGTGAGCATCGACTTGCCCTCGTGATAGATCTGCGAGCCCAGGATTTCGCTGAGCTTGATCGACTGCCGCTTGGCGTTCGGCAACTCGAGCGCCATGAAGTTCTTGCCGGGAATGGTTTCGACCACCCGGATCGACACCAGCGACAACGAACGCGCCAGGTCTTTGGCCAGGCCGACGATCTGCGAACCCTTGACGCCGGTCGCCGGTTCGATCTCGTAGCGCGTGATCACAGGGCCGGGCGAGGCCAGCACCACGCGCACTTCGACGCCGAAGTCCTTCAACTTCTTCTCGATCATGCGAGAGGTCATTTCGAGCGTGTCGGGCGAAACCGTCTCCTGCCTCACCAACGCTGCATCGAGCAAATCGACTTGCGGCAACTTGCTGTCGGGCAATTCCTTGAAGAGCGGCTTCTGACGCTCTTTGACGACGCGGGTGCTCTTGGGCACATCGCTCATGGCCGGTTCGATCTGCACCGGCGGCGAAGGGGGGCGGCGTCTTGGCGGCGGATCGATGCGTATCTCGTCGTCAGCCATCTCGCCGTCGTCGCCATCGCCATCGCCATCGCGCGAGGCCAGATACTCTTCTGCCTCCGCGCGCTCCCGGACGGCCTTCTTGCCTAATGCAATGTCGGCCGCAATCTCGCGCTTTTCGCGCCGCGATTCGAACAGCGAATACACCCGCGAGCCGATACGTTCTGCGATCAGGCTCCACGAAAATCGGAACACCAGCGCAGAGCCGATCACGCCGCAGGCAATGGCGATCAGCGCCGAGCCGGTAAAGCCCATCCACTTGACGCTCCCCGGCCCCACGAGATAGCCGAGGATGCCGCCGCCATGACCAGGCAAACGGAATTCGAGGCGGTACAAACGCGACCATTCGAGCATGGCGCTGGCGCATAGAAGCAGCACCAGCCCCGCCCAGAACGCGATACGGCTGCGGTTGAAGCGACCGCGCACGGGCTCCTCGGCGGGCGACACTTCGCCTCCGCGCAGCCAGCCGGCCAACGATGACAGCCAGACACGCAGGCCCGCCGCAAGGCACCACCAAACTGAATAGCCGGCCAGGAAGTAGCTGCCATCGGCTATCCACGCGCCGAGTCGGCCTCCCCAGTTCTTGACGTCACCGCCCGTGCCGGACGTCGACCAGGCCGCATCGGAGGGGGTGAAGCTCAACATGGCGAGCAGCCAGAACAGCAGCACCACAAACCCCGCGATCAGCGTGATTTCGTGGGCGAAGCGCATCGCCTTCAGGCGCACGGGCTGCGCGTCGGCACCAGGAGAAGAAGATTGAAGCGTATTGAGCGAATAGGTCATGAAAAACGCGGCATCCAGCCCGCTACTCCAGACAATGAAGAACGGGCAACGGCCGCATGAACACTACAACGAAAAAGGCGCCTGTCGCGTTGTCAGCGACGGCACCGTCAGAAGCGCGCAACGCGCCGCGGCGCCGTGCCCGTTTCAAGCCATCTGCGGAAGTCGCAGCCGGCACGGCCGCTCAGGTCAGCGACAGCAGCCGGTCTTTGACGATCATCGAGCCATCGGGCTGCGTCTGGACAAAGCCCCGCTCTTCGAGGTCTTTCATGACTCGGCTGACCATCTCGCGCGATGCGCCCACCATCTTGGCCAGGTCCTGGCGGGAAATCTTGTCACGCACTTTGAGGTTACCCGCGCCATCGTCCACTGCAAACTCAAGCAGGGAGCGCGCGACGCGCCCATAAACGTCCATCAAGGCGAGCGACTCGATCTTGCGATCGGCGTGCCGCAAGCGTTGCACCAGGCCTCGCATGATGTTGTACGACATGGACGAGTTCTCGGGCAGGCAGCGCGCGAACGCTTCGCGGCCCAGCATGAGGACGTCGGTCTGCACTTCAGTGCGGACGGTGGCCGAATGCGGCTCGTCGTCGATCAAGCTCATCTCGCCGATGTAGTCGCCGGGTTGCAAGGTGGCGAGAATGACTTCGCGGCCCCGGCTGTCGGTGCTCATGACACGCGCTCGTCCTGTGAGAATGATGTACAGCGCATCTGATTTCTTGCCCTGCTCGACCACCATCTCCGCGCGTTTGAAGCGTTTTTTGATGATCGCGTCTGCGATGCTTGCAGCCTGCATGGGAGTCAGGGCTGCGAACAGTGGGACGCGCCGGAGCAGCTCAAGATTGGACAGCATCGACATTCAATTAATCCTCGCTACCGCACGTTGTTCGACCAATTGCAAACCAATTCATTAAAGCAATCGTGCGCATTGAAAATGGAGCGCGCCCGGTATTGAACCGGGCGGTGATACTTCATACCTATCACCCTGAAAATGTACACGCTGGCGCAGCGCAAATCTTAGGTTTTCTATCCATGTCCTCATCCCCACAACACGCCAAGGTCCTAATCCTGGGCTCCGGCCCGGCCGGCTACACCGCCGCCGTTTATGCGGCACGCGCCAACCTGCAACCGCTCCTCATCACCGGCATGGCTCAGGGCGGACAGCTCATGACCACGACCGAAGTCGACAATTGGCCGGCAGACGTTCACGGTGTTCAAGGCCCCGAACTGATGCAGCGTTTTCTGGAGCACGCAGAGCGTTTCAAGACGCAAATCGTGTTCGATCACATCAACAAGGTCGACTTGAGCAAGCGACCTTTCACTCTCTCCGGCGACAGCGCAACCTACACCTGCGACGCCCTCGTAATCTCCACCGGTGCTTCGGCAAAGTATCTGGGCCTCGAATCGGAACAGAAGTTCATGGGACGCGGTGTGTCCGGATGCGCAACTTGCGACGGCTTCTTTTACAAGAACCAGGAAGTTTGCGTCATTGGCGGCGGCAACACGGCGGTCGAAGAGGCGCTCTACCTGTCGAATATCGCCAGCAAGGTCACTCTCGTGCATCGACGCGACAAGTTCAAGGCGGAGCCCATCTTGATCGACAAGCTCTACGAGAAAGAGCGTGAAGGCAAGATCGTACTCAAGGTCCACAACACGCTCGACGAAGTGCTGGGCGACGACTCGGGCGTGACGGGCGTTCGACTCAAAAATGCGCAAACAGGCTCGACCGAAGACATCAAGCTGCAGGGCTGCTTCATCGCGATCGGTCATCACCCCAACACCGACATTTTCGAAGGCCAGGTCGAGATGAACGGCGGCTACATCGTGACGCGCTCGGGGCTGCAGGGCTTTGCGACCATGACGAGCGTGCCGGGCGTCTTTGCCGCAGGCGATGTGCAAGACAGCATCTACCGTCAAGCCATCACCAGCGCAGGCACGGGCTGCATGGCAGCGCTCGACGCGCAGCGCTTCCTCGAACAAGACGGCACGCTATAATCGCAGGCTTTGCTGAATTCGGGTGCATTTTTGCGCTCCGGCAAACCGGGGTACCGCCACCCGTTTCTGGCGAGGTCAAGCTGCAAACCACCCCCAACGGATTTCGTTCCGCTGCGACCGGTGCCAGCTGTTCATGAAGGAGCGTCCACATGGCACGCGTATGTCAAGTCACGGGTAAGGGCCCGATGGTCGGAAACAATGTTTCCCACGCCAACAACAAAACCAAGCGCCGGTTCTTGCCGAACCTGCAATACCGTCGTTTCTGGGTCGAGACAGAAAACCGCTGGATTCGCCTGCGTGTTTCAAGCGCTGCTTTGCGCCTGATCGACAAAAACGGCATCGACGTCGTGCTCGCAGATCTGCGCGCACGCGGCCAAGCTTAAGGAGCTAAATCATGGCAACGAGCAAAGGCGGACGCGAAAAGATCAAGCTGGAATCCACTGCGGGTACCGGCCATTTCTATACGACCAGCAAGAACAAGAAGACGATGCCTGAAAAGATGTCGATCATGAAGTTTGATCCCAAGGCGCGCAAGCACGTCGAATACAAGGAAATCAAGCTGAAGTAATTCGGCTGGATCCATTAAAAACCCGCTGCAATCCAGCGGGTTTTTTGTCGCCTGCGATCTATGGAGAGCGCCAACGCACCAAGGTGACAGACACAAAAAAGCCGGCATAGAGCCGGCTTTTCATTCCCGTCCCACGCGCCATCGCATTGAGACGAGCCAGTAGGTGATCTGTACTGCTATGTACGAGCAGCCCGCAAGCGCACCGAGAACTCACGCAGCGCGCTGATGCCGCTGGCTTCCGCGCGGTGACACCAAGCGGCCAGATCGCTGGCCAACTGTTCACGCGAGTGCGATGTATTGAGCCACAGCTGACGCAGTTCCTCACGCATCGTCACCATCTTGTCCAGCACCGGGTGCGCGGCACGGGCCTGCACCAAGTGTGGACGGGCCGATGCCGGCACCTTGTCGTCGTCGCGATGCAGCCAGCGGTTGGCCGCCTTCAGAACCGACAGATCGGCGCCCTTGGCCTTAAGCACGGCCAGTTCGTCACGCGTCGTTTGACGCATTCCCCGGGCATAACCGGCCATAACTTCATAGCGATTGGCGATGACGGCCTCGAGCGTCTTCTCGTTGGCCACGGGCTGGATGTCGCCCATGAGCATCTTTGGCGGAACCTTTTTGACCTTGGCCCAGCCGATGGCTTGCATCATCTGGATGTAGACCCAGCCGATATCGAACTCGTACTTTTTGACAGAGAACTTGGCCGACGTCGGGTAGGTGTGGTGATTGTTGTGCAGTTCTTCGCCGCCAATGATCAGACCCCAAGGCGAAACATTGCGGCTCGCATCGGGCGCCTCGAAGTTGCGGTAGCCCCAGTAGTGGCCAATGCCATTGATGATGCCGGCAGCAGTGATTGGAATCCAGAGCATCTGCACGGCCCAAACAGCCAGGCCCAACATGCCGAACAGCGCCACATTGATGACCAGCATCAAGCCCACGCCTTGCCAGCTGAAGCGCGTGTACAGATTGCGCTCGATCCAGTCGTCAGGCGTGCCGTGGCCGTAACGCTCCATCGTTTCCATGTTCTTGGATTCTTTGCGATAGAGCTCGGCGCCGCGCCAAAGCACTTCGTCGATGCCCTTGACCTGCGGGCTGTGCGGATCTTCTTCCGTCTCGCACTTCGCATGGTGCTTCCGGTGAATGGCAACCCATTCCTTGGTCACCATGCCGGTGCCGAGCCAGAGCCAAAAGCGGAAAAAATGAGACGGGATCGGGCCCAGGTCCATGGCACGGTGCGTTTGCGTCCGGTGCAGGAAGATAGTGACGGCCGCGATAGTAATGTGCGTGGTAACGAGCGTGTACAGCACGACTTCCCACCACGTCAGATTCCACAAGCCGTGTCCGAGCCATTCGATGGCCGCGTTCAGAACGGCAGAGTCAGGAAGCAACATTGAGTCAGGTACTCCATGGCCACACGAAGGTGCAGCCTTAAGATATGGTCGAATTTTAAGGGGCCGAGGCCATTTTGAGGCCCTATATCCTTGATAAATCGCAAGGGTATCTACCTCTTTGGAGCCTCGCGCCTATTTGCGGTTCCATATGGCTGCAAAGAAACCATCGGTCGCGTGCTTGTGTGGCCAAAGCCGCAAATAGCGGGTACCGCTCTCGCCGCGTGCACACAATTCTTTTGCGCCCTCGACTTTCAGCCCCTCAAGCACCTCTGCCACGTCCATCGGCGCGAAATCCGGGTTGGCCGCGCTGAAAGCCTCCGCAATGGCCTCGTTTTCTTCCGGCAGCAGGCTGCACGTCGCATAGACAAGCCTGCCGCCGGACTTCACCAGCCGTGCCGCACTTTGCAGGATGGCGGCCTGCTTCGCAGTCATTTCCGCCACCGACTGGGGCGACTGGCGCCACTTCAGATCGGGATTGCGGCGAAGGGTGCCGAGTCCCGAACAGGGCGCGTCGACCAGCACGCGATCGATCTTCCCGGCCAGGCGCTTGACGCGGTCGTCGCGCTCGTGCGCGATTGCGGCAGGATGGACGTTGGACAACTGGCTGCGTGCGAGCCGTGGCTTCAGAGCGTCAAGCCGGTGCGCCGAGGTGTCGAAGGCATACAGCCGACCGGTGTTGCGCATCGTGGCACCGATGGCGAGCGTCTTGCCGCCCGCGCCAGCGCAAAAATCGACCACCATTTCGCCGCGCTTGGCGTCGAGCAGCAACGCCAGCAATTGCGACCCTTCGTCCTGTACCTCGACCGCGCCGCGCACAAAGGCGTCCAGCTTGTTGAGCGCCGGCTTGCCGTCGATGCGCAAACCCCAAGGCGAGAACGGCGTTTCTACGGCGGCGATGCCTGCCTTCTTCAGTTCCGCTTTGACTTCGGGCCGCTTGGCGATCAGCACATTGACCCGCAGATCGAGCGGTGCCGGTTGCTGCAAGCTCTCGGCCAACCGCCAAAAATCATCGCCCAATTGCGCCTTTAGCGGGCCGACCATCCATTCGGGCAAATTGTGGCGATGGCGCTCGAGGAGATCGTCCTGGCTGACGGCGTCGCAGTTGTCCAGCCAACGCTTTTCGGTGTCGTTGAGTGCACTTTTCAGGAAGTCGCGGGGTCCGTAGAACCCCAAAATCGCCATGCGCCGCTCCTTGGAACCGCTGCCCGAGGGCGACAAGTGATCGAACAACAGCTTCTTCCGAAGCACGGTGTAAACGGTCTCGGCCAGCGTGCCGCGCTCGCGCGGCCCGAACTCACGGTGATCACGAAAAAAACGGGAAACGACCTGGTCGGCCGGATGATCGAATTTCAGAACAAGGCCGACCAGATCGGCGGTCGCCTGCAACAGGGCTTGGGGATGCATGGGGCGATTGTCCCATCCTGCCTCCGCAGCGCCGGCGCCCAGACGCCGGCCGCCACAATCCGACGATGACCGACGACGACCTCCCTCCCCTGATTGCGACGCCACCCGGCCGCTACCGCCACTACAAAGGCGACGAATACGAAGTCATCGACACCGTGCGCCACAGCGAAACCTTGGAGCCGATGACGCTTTATCGCGCGCTTTACGGCCAGCATGGTCTATGGGTACGGCCCACAGCGATGTTTGGCGAAACCGTTCAGTTCGATGGCGTCGAACGCCTGAGGTTCAAGCGGATTTCAGACTAGCAGTTGCTTCGATTTCGAGCCAGCGCTCGATGGCCAGCGGATAAAGGCGATGCTCCTGTGCGAGCACCCGCTCGGACAGAGTGGCGGCCGTATCGCCATGCAGCACAGGCACCGCGGCCTGCGCGAGGATCGGGCCGTGGTCGAGCTCCGTGGTGACATGGTGCACGGTAACGCCCGCCACCTGGCAGCCCGCGTCGATCGCTCTTTGGTGGGTGCGAAGCCCCGGAAAGGCCGGAAGTAACGACGGGTGGATGTTGATCAGACGCCCGTCGAAATGCGCCACGAAGCCGGGAGTCAAGATACGCATGAATCCTGCCAAAACGACCAGCGCCGGCGCATGAACGTCGATGGCTGCTGCCAGTGCGGCGTCGAACTCATCGCGCACCGCAAATGCTTTGTGGTCTACGGCCGCCGTAGCGATGCCGTTCGCTGCTGCCAGAGAAAGGCCGCCCGCCGTCGGCTGGTTGCTGATGACCGCCGCGATGCGAGCGCTGAAGCGCTCTGCCCAGCGACCGCTCCCGGCAGCCCGCACGATGGCCGCCATGTTGGAGCCGCCACCGGAAATCAGGATCACGATGTTTTTCATGGAGGCGCGAATTATCTGTGCGCGCAGCTGCGACCTTTTTGTCGCGGCGCGGACACCCGAAAACCGCACGACCGTGCTAAAAACCGCAATTCCGGAAATCAAGCCGCAACGGCGATCCGATCAACACAGCGAGGCATGCATGGATTTGAGCTTCACGCCCGAAGAACAAAAGTTCCGCGAAGATATTCGCGCCTGGGTCAAAGAGAACCTTCCCCCCGAGATTTCGCACAAGGTGCACAACGCGCTCGAGCTGACGCGTGAAGATCTCCAGCGGTGGGCCAAGATTTTGGGCTCCAAGGGCTGGCTCGGTTACGGCTGGCCAAAGGAATTCGGCGGTCCGGGTTGGACAGCCATCCAGCGCCATCTTTTCGAGGAAGAAACCGCCCTGGCAGGCGCGCCGCGCATCATTCCGTTCGGACCTGTGATGGTCGCGCCGGTGATCATGGCTTTCGGCAATGCCGAACAGCAGAAGCGCTTTCTGCCTGGCATCGCCAGCGGTGAAGTCTGGTGGAGCCAGGGCTACAGCGAGCCGGGTTCGGGTTCCGACCTCGCCTCGGTCAAGACCAAGGCCGAACGCCAAGGCGACAAGTACATCGTCAACGGCCAAAAGACCTGGACCACGCTCGGCCAGTATGGCGACTGGATGTTCAACCTCGTGCGCACCAGCAACGAAGGCAAGCCGCAGACCGGCATCAGCTTCCTGCTGCTCGACATGAAGTCGAAAGGCGTGACCGTGCGGCCGATCAAGTTGCTTGACGGCGGCCATGAAGTCAACGAAGTGTTCTTCGACAACGTCGAAGTGCCGGCCGAGAACCTGGTCGGCGAAGAGAACAAGGGCTGGACCTACGCCAAGCATTTGCTCAGCCACGAGCGCACCAACATTGCCGACGTGAACCGCGCCAAGCGCGAACTCGAACGCCTCAAGCGCATCGCGAAGAGCGAAGGCGTTTGGGACGCGGCGGGCGATGCTTACGCTTCGCGCTTCCGCGACGAGATTGCCAAGCTCGAAGTCGACCTGGTCGCCCTCGAGATGATGGTCCTGCGCGTTCTGTCGGCCGCCACGTCGGGCAAGAACTCGCTAGACGTCGCCGGTCTGCTGAAGATTCGCGGCAGCGAAATTCAGCAGCGCTATACGGAACTGATGATGCTGGCGGGCGGCGCTTATTCGCTACCGCTCATCCGCGAGGCGATGGAAGCTGGCTACCAAGGCAACTTTCCCGGTGGCAACCCTGCACTGGCGCCGCTCACGTCGACCTTCTTCAACATGCGCAAGACCACCATCTACGGTGGCTCGAACGAAGTGCAACGCAACATCGTCGCGCAGACGGTTCTCGGCTAACGCCTTAGAACCGTCCGCGCGAGCGCGACAGGACTGCTCCCCACTCCCCCTCCACGAGGGGGCTCCAGCAAGAGCTTCGCTAGGAATTAAAAATGGATTTCAACTTCACCGACGACCAGGAACAACTTCGCGACGCCGTTCGCAAGTGGGTCGACAAAGGTTATGACTTCGAACGCCGCCGCAAGATCGAAGCGGCCGGTGGCTTCTCGCGCGAAGCATGGGACGAGATCGCCGAACTCGGCCTTGGCGGTCTCTACATCAGCGAAGACGACGGCGGGCTTGGCATGGGCCCCGTTGCAGGCATGGTGGTCATGGAAGAACTCGGCCGCGGCATCGTGCTCGAGCCTTTTGCACAGACGCTGATCGCGGGCGGGGTGCTGAGCGGCTACGCCGGCGCCGACATCAAGGAAAACTGGCTGCCGCGCATCGCCGGCGGTCAGGCCATCGTCGTGCTCGCGTACCAGGAGCGCAAGGCACGCTACCGACTCGACGTGTGCGAGGCAAAAGCCGCCAAGTCGGGCGACGGTTACACGGTCAACGGCACCAAGAGCCTGGTGGCTGCCGGCGATGAAGCCGATGCTTTCCTCGTGCCGGCCCAGCTCGACGGAAAGATCGCACTCTTTTTGGTCGAGCGCAGCGCCAGCGGTGTCGAAGCACGCGGCTACGGCACGCAGGCTGGCGACCGCGCCGCTGAAGTCGTGTTCGACAAGGCTGCGGCAATTTTGGTCACGGTCGACGGACTGACGGCCCTAGAGCACGCTGTCGACATCGGCATCGCAGCGATTTGTGCCGAAGCGGTCGGCGTCATGGACAAGACGGTCGCGTTGACGGTCGACTACATGAACCAGCGCAAGCAATTCGGTGTGACGATCTCCACCTTCCAGGCGCTGCGCCATCGCATCGCCGACATGAAGATGCAGCTTGAACTTGCGCGCTCGATGAGCTACTACGCATCGCTCAAGCTCAATGCCCCGGCAGAGGAACGCCGGCAGGCAATGGCACGGGCCAAGTACCAACTCGGCACGTCGATGCGCTACGTCGCGGCGAACTCGGTGCAGTTGCACGGCGGCATCGGCGTGACCGACGAATACATCGCGAGCCATTACTTTCGCAAGCTCACGCAGCTCGAAATGACGTTCGGCGACACCCTGCATCACCTGGGAGAAGTGTCCACGCGCATGCATGACACGGCGGGCGTCTTCGCCTGAAGGCGCGACTTCTCTCGCCACCTGCCGACCAGCGCCCTTGCATCCAGCGCACCACACGCCCGCCCGCACTCGCCGGCGGGCGTTTTGTATTTACTTGGAACGAAGCTTGTAATGCCCACGTACACACGTCGCACAGTCCTCATTGCGGGTTTGGCCACGGCCGTCGCCGTCACCATGCTCACCGCCTGCGCCACCGCGCCTTCCCCGTCGTCGACCGAGCGTCCGCCGATCGTGTTCATGCACGGCAATGGCGATTCAGCAGCGCTTTGGCAGACGACGATCTGGCGCTTCGAGTCGAACGGCTGGCCACGTGATCGGCTGTTCGCCGTCGACCAGCCGATGCCGCTGGCGCGGGACGACGACACCATCGCTCAACCGGGCCGCACTTCGACGGCGGAGTCCGCAGCCTTTCTGCAAACCGAAGTCGACAAAGTGCTGAAAGCGACGGGCGCCAGCAAGGTCGTGCTGCTTGGCAACTCGCGTGGCGGCAACACGATCCGCAACTACGTACAAAACTACGGCGGCGCTGGCAAGGTCAGCGCCGTGGTGCTGGGCGGAAACCCCGCCCACGGCATCTGGAACGTGCCGGGCTTCAACGAACGCAGTGAATTTTCGGCGCGCTCGGCCCTCATTCAACAACTGAACATGCCCAAGGGACCGAGCGGCGACGAGGTCACGTCCGGCGTCCGTTGGCTCACGCTGCGCTCCGACAGCAACGACAAGTTCGCGCAACCCGATGGCGTGTGGATCGGTGCGCCCGGCAAGCCGACGAACATCGGCTACGACGCGCCGGCGCTGAAGGGCGCGACCAACATCGTGCTACCGCGTGTCGATCACCGCGAGACGTCGTTCTCGCCGGCGGCCTTCGCCGCGACCTGGCAGTTTCTGGTGGGCGAGGCACCGAGGACCACCGCCGTGACACCAGAGTCCACAGTCGTGCTCGACGGGCGCCTCACCGGCCTCGGGCTTTCGAGCATCGATCCGGCGAGCGGTCAGTTCACCAACAACATCCCGATCGTGGGCGCGCAGTTGGCGGTCTATGCAACGGATGCCAGCACGGGCGCTCGCACCGGCGAACCGGTCCATCGCAAGACGATCGGCGCCGACGGCCGCTGGGGACCGTTCGGAGCACAGTCCGGCACCGCCTACGAGTTCGAGATCACGGCGCCGGGCTATGCCACCACACATGTCTACCGCAGCCCTTTTCCGCGCAGCAGCAGCGTGATCAACCTGCGACCCGAACGCATTGCGCCGGCAGACCGCGATGCCAGTGCCATCGTGATCTTTACCCGCCCGCGCGGCTACTTCGATGCCGAGCGCGACACCATGCGCTTCGACGGGCAAGCTGCGCTGCCGGGCGTTCCGCCGCACGGTTCGGGTGTTTCGTCGTCGAAGATCAAGCTGACGAGCGAGGCGCCGCGTTCTGTCGCCGGCGAGTTCAATGGTGAGCGCGTCGCAGGCCAGACCTGGCCCGCGGCGCAAGGCAACATCACGTTGCTCGAACTGACGTACTGAGTCGTCCGGAGGCCGCAGCGGAATTGGAGAGCGGCGCTGCTAGCCGTGCAAGCGCGAGCTGTGCGGCAGGTGCGCCATCAGGAACTCCATTTGATCCGCGAGGATACGGCGGTTGCGCAAGATGAAGTCTTCCCACAGGCTGGGCACATAGGGCGCGTAGAGCAGCGGCATGTTCGCCTGCTCCGGCGTGCGGCTGCTCTTGCGGTGGTTGCAGGGCTTGCAGGCCGTGACCACGTTCATCCACACGTCGATGCCGTTTTGCGCAAACGGAATGATGTGCTCGCGCGTGAGTTCGTCGTCGTGGAAGTGGCCGCCGCAATAGGCGCAGAAACCCCGGTCACGGGAGAACAGCTTGCTGTTGGTCAGCCCGGGGCGCTGCGTGAAAGGATTGATGCGCGGCACGCCCTTCGTGCCGATGATGCTGTTGATCGCGATCTGCGACTGCAGCCCGGTCACAGCGTTGTGCCCACCGCGATACACCGCCACCTGCGCGCCCACCTCCCAGCGAACTTCGTCCGCCGCGTAGTGAATTACCGCCTGTTCGAGCGATATCCACGACTGGGGCAGCCCTTGGGCCGACAGTTTCAAGACCTTCACCACACGTCTCCTCAAAAAAGGGAAGAACCACGGAAAGACCGGATGCACACGGTGAGTCGCAGGCACCCCTGAACAGAGGGCAATTGACTCACTGCGTCACAATATACCGGCTTTGTGACAAATCGCTGCTGCGAGCCCATTTGACGGGCGCGGGCTGCTATCAAAAAGAGATCAATTCGACAACGCCTATGCAGGTTTTTCGCGGTTTTCGGCACCCGGGTGTGGCTAAAGCCTGCGCCCTGACCATCGGCAATTTCGACGGCGTCCATCGTGGCCATCAGGCCATGCTCGCGCTTTTGAACACCGAGGCCCGTCAGCGCGGCCTGCCTAGTTGCGTGCTGACTTTCGAGCCGCATCCGCGCGATTACTTCGCGGCGCTTGCGAAGCGACCGGAGCTCGCGCCAGCCCGCATCGGCACCCTTCGCGACAAGCTGGCCGAGCTCGCTGCCGGCGGTGTGGCGCAGACCATCGTGTTGCCTTTCGACAATCGGCTGGCCTCGCAAACCCCCGATGAATTCGTGCGCGACGTACTTGTCGAAGGCCTCGGCGCCCGCTATGTGCTGGTGGGTGACGACTTCCGCTTCGGTGCCAAGCGCGCCGGCGACTACGCGATGCTCGACGCTGCCGGTGACGCGAACGGTTTCGACGTGGCGCGCATGAACAGCTACGAAGTGCACGGCCTGAGGGTGTCGAGTTCGGCCGTGCGCGAGGCGCTGGAGGCCGGACGCATGAAAGAGGTACAGACGCTGCTTGGTCGCCCTTATGCCATCTCGGGCCATGTGGTGCACGGCCGCAAGCTCGGTCGGGCCCTGGGTGCGTCGGCGCCGGGCAAGGACGACGGTTTTCGCACGCTCAACCTGCGGTTCAAGCATTGGAAACCGGCGGCCAGTGGCATCTTCGCGGTGCTGGTGCACGGCCTCGGCGACAAGCCGCTGCCGGGCGTTGCCAACCTCGGCGTGCGGCCGTCGCTCGATGCCAACGACGTGAACGCCGGTCGTGTGCTGCTCGAAACGCATTGCCTGGAGTGGCCCTCGCAACTCGGCATCGAAGGTGCCTACGGTAAAATCGTTCGCGTGGAACTGCTCTCAAAACTGCACGACGAATTGCGCTACACCAGCCTCGAAGCCCTGACTGCAGGCATCGCGAAGGATGGCCGGGACGCGCGCGCGTTCTTCGCGTCCATGCCTGTGCAGACCCACGCAGAAACCCACCGCCAGACCACGCGCGACCGAATTTAGCCTTGCACGCTCGTGCTGCCGCCCTTCGACAAGCTCAGGGCGAACGGCTTTCCCCTCCGTTCCGACGCTGACCCGTTCGGGCTGAGCCTGTCGAAGCCCTGTTCCGTACTCCAATCATGTCCGACACCCCCTCCTCGACCGACTACCGCGCCACTCTCAACCTGCCCGACACCCCCTTCCCGATGCGCGGCGACATGGCCAAACGCGAGCCGGGCTGGGTCAAGGAATGGGAAGACGAAGGCCGCTACCAGCGCCTGCGTGACGCCCGCATGGGCGCGCCCAAGTTCATCCTGCACGACGGCCCTCCGTACGCCAACGGCCAGATCCACATGGGCCACGCCGTCAACAAGATCCTCAAGGACATGATCATCAAGGCGCGACAGCTCGAAGGCTTCGACGCGCTCTATGTGCCGGGCTGGGACTGCCACGGCCTGCCGATCGAGAACGCGATCGAAAAGAAGTACGGCCGCAACCTGAGCCGCGACGACATGCAGGCCAAAAGCCGCGCCTTCGCGACCGAGCAGATCGCGCAGCAGATGACTGACTTTCAGCGCCTGGGCGTGCTGGGCGAATGGACGCATCCGTACAAGACGATGGACTTCGCTAACGAGGCCGGCGAGCTGCGCGCCTTCAAGCGCGTGATCGAGCGCGGCTTCGTCTACCGCGGCCTGAAGCCGGTGTACTGGTGCTTCGACTGCGGCTCGTCGCTGGCCGAGTTCGAGATCGAATACGCCGACAAGAAGTCGCAAACCATTGACGTCGCCTTCAAAGCGCACGAACGCACCAAGGTGCTCGAAGCCTTCGGCCGGCCCGACGTGCTGGGCGATGTGTTCGCCGTCATCTGGACCACCACCGCCTGGACCATCCCGGCGAATCAGGCGATCAACCTGAACCCCGAGCTCGAGTATTCGCTGGTGGACACCGAGCGCGGTCTGCTGATCCTGGCCAACTCGTTGGTCGAGATGTGCATGACGCGCTATGCGCTCGATGGCAAGGTGCTGGCCACCGTCAAGGGCGAGGCGCTCGGTGGCCTGGAGTTCGAGCACCCGCTCTATGACGTCGACGCGGGCTACCAGCGCCTGTCGCCGGTGTACCTGGCCGACTACGCCACCGCCACCGACGGCACCGGCCTGGTCCACTCCTCGCCCGCCTATGGCGTGGACGACTTCAACTCCTGCATCGCACACGGGCTGACGATCGACGACATCCTGAATCCGGTACAAGGCAACGGCAGCTATGCGGCCGACTTTCCGTTGTTCGGCGGCAAGAACATCTGGAAGGCGGTGCCCGAAGTCATCGCCGCGCTGCGCGATGCCGGCCGCCTGATGACGACAGAAACCATTACGCACAGCTACCCGCACTGCTGGCGCCACAAGTCGCCGGTCATCTACAGGGCCGCGGCCCAATGGTTCATCCGCATGGACGAAGGCGAAGGCGTGTTCACCAAGGACAAGGCGCCCAAGACCTTGCGCCAGACCGCGCTCGACGCCATCGAACAGACGACCTTCTACCCAGAAAACGGCAAGTCGCGCCTGCACGACATGATCGCCAACCGGCCCGACTGGTGCATCTCGCGCCAGCGCAGCTGGGGCGTGCCGATCCCGTTCTTCCTGCACAAGGATTCGGGCGAGTTGCACCCGCGCACGATGGAGATCCTGGACCAGGCGGCCAGCATCGTCGAGGCCGGCGGCATCGAGGCCTGGAGCCGCGTCACGACCGAAGAGATCCTCGGCGCCGACGACGCGTCGAGCTACACCAAGAGCACCGACATCCTCGAAGTCTGGTTCGACTCGGGCTCGACGTTCTGGCACGTGCTGCGCGGCACGCACGCACCGGGCTTTCACGAAACGGGCCCCGAAGCCGACCTGTACCTTGAAGGCCACGACCAGCACCGCGGCTGGTTCCACTCATCGCTGCTGATCGCCTGCGCACTCGAAGGCCGTGCGCCGTACCGTGGGCTGCTGACGCACGGCTTCACCATCGATGCGCAAGGCCGCAAGATGAGCAAGTCGCTCGGCAACGGGCTCGACCCGCAGGAAGTCAGCAAGAAGCTGGGCGCAGAAATCATCCGCCTGTGGGTGGCAGCAAGCGACTATTCAGGTGACATCGCGGGCGACGACAAGATCCTCGCGCGCGTGGTCGACGGCTATCGCCGCATCCGCAACACGCTGCGCTTCCTGCTGGCTAACACCTGCGATTTCGACATCGCCAAGGATGCGGTGCCGCTGGACCGCATGCTCGAGATCGACCGCTATGCGCTCAGCCGCGCAGCGCAATTCCAGGCCGAGATCCTCGCGCACTATCAGGTGTACGAATTCCATCCGGTGGTCGCCAAGCTTCAGATCTACTGCTCGGAAGACTTGGGCGGCTTCTACCTCGACATCCTGAAAGACCGGCTCTACACGACCGCGCCGGGCTCGCTGGCACGCCGCAGTGCGCAGACCGCGCTTTGGCACATCTCGCAGGCGATGCTGCGCTGGATGGCGCCGTTCCTGAGCTTCACCGCGGAAGAAGCGTGGCGCGTGCTGGGCCACACTGAATCGATCTTCACGCAGACGTACACCGACCTCGGCACCGCTGACAACGCGTTGCTCGCCAAGTGGAGCCGCATCCGGGAGATCCGCGATGGCGTCAACAAGGAAATCGAAACAGTGCGGGCCGAAGGCAAGGTCGGCTCGTCGCTGCAAGCCACGCTGCAACTGACGGCGCCGCCGGAAGATCACGCACTGCTGCAGTCCCTCGGCGACGACCTGAAGTTCGTCCTCATCGCGTCGGACGTCGCGCTGCTGTCAGGCACAGCGATGTCGACCGTGGTCGTCGCATCGAGCGAAGTCAAATGCGAGCGCTGCTGGCACTACCGCGCCGATGTAGGCCACGACGCGGCCTACCCGACCATCTGCGGCCGTTGCACCAGCAACCTGTACGGTGCGGGCGAAGTGCGGAGCGTTGCCTGACATGGCGCGCACCATGACCTTGTCGCGCGGCGGCAGCCTGTGGCCCTGGCTAGGCTGGGCAGCGATCGTGCTGATCGTCGACCAGTTCACCAAGACGCTGATCCTGGGCTACTACCGGCTGGGCGATCACACGCCCGTCACCGGCTTCTTCAACATCGTGCGGGCCCACAACACAGGTGCGGCGTTTTCGTTCTTGGCGGACCACTCGGGCTGGCAGCGCTGGCTGTTCACCGCCATCGGCGTGGCGGCTGCCGTGTTCATCTTGTGGATGCTCAAGACGCACGCCGGCCAGAAGCTGTTTTCGTTTGCCATGGCATCCATCCTCGGCGGCGCGATCGGCAACGTGATCGACCGGATGATGCATGGCTACGTGGTCGACTTTCTCGACTTCTACGTCGGCAACTGGCACTTCCCGGCGTTCAACGTGGCCGACAGCGCCATCACGTTGGGAGCGATCTGTCTGGTGCTGGACGAGCTTCGTCGGGTCAGACGAGGCAAGTAGAGGCGCGGCCCCTCCCTTTGGGACTCGACGCGGGGCCGGCCGCGGAGGACTACAGGCACGCACCCCTTCGCAGAGGACAGGCGAAGGCGACACGCAATTGGCAGCAACCTGGGGTGTTAGCCTTTCCCGATGAAGCATTTATTGAACCTGCTGGCAGCCATCGCGTTGCTGGTCTGGGGAACCCATCTCGTTCGCACCGGCGTGTTGCGCGTCTTCGGCGCCAACCTGCGCAAGATCCTCGTGCGAAGTATGCGCAACCGCTTCACGGCCGCGCTGTCGGGCATCGGCGTCACGGCGCTGGTGCAGTCGAGCACCGCGACCTCGCTGATGACTTCATCCTTCGTCGGCGCGGGGCTGGTCACGCTGCCGGCAGCGCTGGCTGTCATGCGCGGTGCCGACGTCGGTACGGCGCTGATGTCGGTACTTTTTTCCACCGACCTTTCGTGGCTGTCGCCGCTCTTCATCTTCGTCGGCGTAGTGCTCTTCATCACGCGCTCTGCCAGCGCCGCAGGCCGGGTCGGTCGCGTGCTGATCGGCCTCGGGCTTATGCTGCTCGCGCTGCAACTGGTGGTCGCTACCACCGGGCCGCTGTTTTCTTCACCGGCGGTGCGCGCATTGCTGGCATCGCTCAACAGCGACGTGCTGCTCGAGATCACCATCGGTGCGGTCTTCGCGGTGGTCGCCTATTCCAGTTTGGCGGTGGTGCTGCTGGTCGCGGCCATGGCGAGCTCTAACGTGGTCCCGCTCGACGTGGCGTTGGGCCTCGTGCTCGGCGCCAACCTGGGCAGCGGCTTGCTGGCGGTCCTCACGACCGCCAAGTCACCGGTACCGGTGCGCCAGGTGACCGTCGGCAACCTGATCTTCAAGATTGCCGGTGTCGCCATCGCGGCACCCTTCGTCGGCCTCTATTTGCGCGAAGCGCGCCACTTCGTTTCAGACGCCACCTCTCTGGTGGTGCTGTATCACCTGGCCTTCAACGTGTTCGTGAGCCTCGGCTTCATCGGCTTTACAGACATGGTCGCGCGCCTGGTGTCGCGCGCGATGCCGGTGCCAGTCGCAAACACCGCGACGCAGCGGCCGCACCATCTCGATCCATCGGCCCTCTCGACGCCCTCGCTCGCCATCTCGAACGCGGCGCGCGAGGCCTTGCACCAGGCCGACATCGTGGAGACCATGCTGATCGGCATGCTCAACGTACTGCGCAACAACGACCTGCGGCTCGCGCAAGAGCTTCGCAAGCTCGACGACACGGTGGACGAGCTCTACTCGGCCATCAAGTACTACATGACGAAGATTTCGCGCGAGGCGCTCGGCGAAGAAGAGAGCAAACGCTGGACGGACATCATCAGCTTCACGATCAACATGGAACAGATCGGCGACATCATCGAGCGCGTGATCATCGACATCGAAGACAAGAAGATCAAGCCGCAGCGCAATTTTTCGGACGCCGGCATGAAGGAGATCGTCGAACTGCACGAGCGGCTGATCGCCAACCTGCGCCTGAGCATGAGCGTATTCCTGAACGGCAACGTGCGCGATGCGCAAAAGCTGCTGCAAGAGAAAGCACGCTTTCGCGACCTGGAGCGCGCCTATGCGACCACGCACCTCGGCAGGCTGTCGAACCAGACGGCCCTGAGCATCGAAACCAGCTCGCTGCACATCGACCTGATCAGCGACCTGAAGCGCATCAACTCGCACATTTGTTCGATCGCCTATCCGATCCTGGACTCGGCCGGTGTGCTTTCACCGAGCCGGCTGCGCGAGTCGCGGCTCGGCGAACTCAAAGGCTGAAAACCTAGGGGCCGACCGACCTTGCGGTCTTGGCTTGTTCCGCCACCTTCGACGACGCTTCGATCAGCGGCCGCCGCGCATAGCGCTGTGCCAGATACGCGCACACCATCAACTGCATCTGATGGAACAGCATCAGCGGCAGCACGATCGCGCCGACCGTGTGCGCCGCGAACAGCACCTGCGCCATCGGAATGCCGCTGGCCAGGCTTTTCTTCGAGCCACAGAACACGATCGTGATCTCGTCGGCCTTGTCGAAGCCGAGCTTGCGGGCCAGCCAGGTAGTGCTGACCAGCGCCAAGGCCAACAGCACGCCGCACACCAGCAGCAAGCCGGCCAGTGCACCGATCGGCACCTGCTTCCAGAGCCCTTCAATCACGGCGGCGCTGAAGGCCGTATAGACCACCAGCAGGATCGAGCCACGGTCCACATATGTGAGGATGGACGCGCGGCGCTTGATCCAGCCGCCGATCAGCGGGCGCAACAAATGGCCTGCGACGAACGGCGCCATCAACTGCAGCAGGATCCGGCCGATGGAGTCGAGCGATGCACCCGCACTGGCGTGCTGCACCACGACAAGATTGACCAGCAACGGCGTGATGAAGACACCGAGCAGCGTCGACGCCGATGCGCTGCACACGGCAGCCGGCACGTTGCCGCGCGCCATCGAGGTGAAAGCGATGGCGGACTGCACCGTGGCCGGCAGTACGCAAAGAAACAGGATGCCCGTGTACAGCTCGGGCGTGACGAGCGGCAGCAACACCGGTTTGAGCGCAAGGCCGAGCACCGGAAACAAGATGAAGGTGCAGGCGAACACCAAAAGGTGCAGGCGCCAATGCGTGATGCCCGCCAGGATCGCCTCGCGCGAGAGTTTGGCCCCGTGCAAAAAGAACAGCAGGCCGATCGCGAAGGTCGTCAGTCGCCCGAAGAACACGGCGCCGCCGCCGCTCGCGGGAAGCAGGCTGGCGAGCACGACGGTCGAAACCAGCGCGAGCGTGAAGTTGTCGGGGAGGAAGCGTGAACGGGCCATGGCACCTATTGGAACGCGACCGCATTCAAAAGAGAAATCGATTTATCTAATGGATATATGATTCCGGTGCATGAACGTCACGCTGCGTCAGCTCAGGGTTTTCCGGTCGGTTGCGGAGGGCCGCAACTTCAGCCGCGCCGGGGATCAGGTCGGCCTGACGCAGCCGGCCGTGAGCCGCGCCATCCTGGAACTCGAGTCACAGCTCGGCCTGAAACTGCTCGATCGCACCACGCGCGAGGTGGCGCTGACCGAGGCCGGCCAATCGCTGGCGGCGCGGCTCGATCGCGTGCTCGACGAGCTCGACCAGACGCTTCAGGACGTGGCCGGGCTCGCGAATGCGAGCGGCGGCAAGGTGCGTGTGGCCAGCAGCCCGACGCTTTCGGCCAACCTCATGCCGGCGTGCATCGCGGCATGCGCCACGGCCGCGCCCGGAATCCATTTCATGCTGCTCGACCGCATTCAGCAAGACGTGCTGGACAGCGTGCGCAGTGGCGAAGTCGACTTCGGCGTCGTGATCGAGCCTTCGGCCACCGACGACCTGCATTTCGAAACCATGTTGAGCGATCCCTTCGTGATCGTGACGCTTCCCGAACATCCCTTTGCGCAAAAAAAGAGCGTGCGATGGTCGGCACTCGATGGCGCGGAACTGGTGCTGCTCGACCACGCTTCCGGGAGTCGACGCCTGATCGACGAGGCGTTAAAAAAGCACGGTGCATCGTGCCGGGTGACGCAGCAACTCGGCCATCCGACCACCGTGTTTCGCATGGTCGAAGCGGGCATCGGCATCAGCGTGATGCCGGCGTTGTCGTTGCCGCCCGGGGGCTTGGGCGACCTGGTGGTGCGCCCGCTGACACCACGGGTGCAGCGCACCATCATGCTGATACGGCGGCGCAACCGGGCGCTGTCGCCCGTGGCAGAACGGGTATGGAAGCTCGTGCGCGAGACTGTTGAAGCCGCAGGCGCCCCTAGCGGCCAAGCTCGTGCAAGCTGATCGGCGTCGCGTGGGCGTCGTGCGTCAGTGGTGGTTAGTTTGCTCTTGCCGCTGGCGCAGGCAGAAGTCGATCAGGTCATCGATTTCGGTGGCCTTGTCGAACACCGCGTCGGCACCGAGCTCGGCACAGCGCTGGCGCACATGGCGCGTCGTATGGTTGCTCAACACCACGAGCCTTTGCGTGGATGACCGGTCGCGGCAGGCTTCGATCACGTTCATGCCGCTGCCTTCTTTCAGGAACAGATCGATGATGGCCAGGTCCCACTTGCCGCGGTTATGCGTGAGCCAGGCCGTACCCTCGTCTTCGGTCTCGGCCTCACCGACCGTTTCGACACGCGCCACTTCGCGCAATGTGCCGACGAGGTTCTCACGGATGGTCGCGTTGTCTTCGACGATGTAGGTTCTGACGGTGTTCATGGCCAAGACTGGTTCAGAGCGTCAGCACCGTGCAACCCGTGGTCTTGCGCGCTTCGAGGTCGCGATGCGCCTGCGCCACTTCGGTGAGCGGGTAACGCTGGTCGATCGAGATCTTGACTGCACCGCTTTCGACGACCTTGAACAGATCGTCGGCCGCCGCTTGTGTCGCCTCTCGGGTGGCGATGTGCGTGAACAAGGTCGGCCGCGTCACGTACAGCGATCCGCCGGAAGCCAGCTTGCCCAGGTTGAACGGCGGCACCGCGCCGGAGCCGTTGCCGAAGATGGCGAGCAAGCCAAAGGGTCGCAGGCAGGCCAGCGAGCCTTCGAAAGTGTCTTTGCCGACCGAGTCGTAGACCACTTTCACGCCCTTGCCGCCGGTAATTTCCTTCACACGCTCCGCGAAGTTTTCGGTGCTGTAGTTGATGGCGAATGCAGCACCATGGTCGAGCGCCATCTTGCACTTGGCGTCGCTGCCGGCGGTACCGATCAACTGCAGTCCCAACGCCTTCGCCCATTGGCAAGCGATGAGCCCGACGCCACCCGCAGCGGCGTGAAAAAGGATGAAGTCGCCCGCCTGCAAGCCTTCGGCCGGCAGTGTTTTCTTGAGCAGGTACTGGGCTGTCAACCCCTTCAGCATCATGGCGGCGCCAGTCTCGAACGAGATGGCATCGGGCAGCTTGCAGACGCACTTGGCAGGCATGACCCGCACTTCGCAGTAGCTGCCCGGCGGCTGGCTGGCATATGCCGCACGGTCGCCGGCCTTCAGGTGCGTCACGCCCTCGCCCACCGCCTCGACGATGCCCGAGGCTTCCATGCCGAGTTGCAGTGGCATCGCAAACGGATAGAGCCCGCTGCGCTGGTAGGTGTCGATGAAGTTCAAACCGACCGCCTTGTGGCGGATGCGTATTTCACCGGGGCCGGGCTCGCCGACATCGACCTCCACGATCTTCAGTTCTTCGGGACCGCCATGGCGGTCGATGCGGACGGCTTTGCTCTTCATCGATGTCTCCAAAAAAATCAGAGGCGCATGGTGCCACGATCGCGGCCGGGACGCTCGTCAGTAAGTGCCTGGGTAGGCGCCGCCATCGGCCAGCACGTTTTGTCCATTCACGTAGCCCGCCTGCATGCTGCACAAGAAAGCGCAGATGGCTCCGAACTCCTCGGGGTTGCCGAAGCGCCCCGCCGGAATGGACTTTTGCCGGGCCGCGCGAATCGCGTCGATGTCTTGCCCGGTCTTCTTGGCGGTGCCGGCCATGGTGCCCTTGAGCCGATCGGTATCGAAGGCGCCCGGCAGCAGGTTGTTGATGGTCACGCCCTTGGCCGCGAGGCTCGTGCGCGCCACGCCTGCCACGAAGCCGGTGAGCCCGCTGCGGGCCCCGTTCGACAAGCCGAGGATGTCGATCGGCGCCTTCACAGAGCTCGATGTGATGTTGACGATGCGCCCGAAGCCACGTGCCGCCATGCCGTCGACCGTGGCCTTGATGAGTTCGATCGGCGTCAGCATGTTGGCGTCGACTGCCTTGATCCACGCTTCGCGATCCCAGTCGCGAAAGTCGCCGGGAGGCGGACCACCCGCGTTCGTGACGACGATGTCGAAGTCGGAGTGCACCGCAAAAGCAGCCGCACGACCCGCCTCGGTCGTGATGTCGGCCGCCACGGTCTTGACCCACGGCGTCGCCGCCGCAGACCCGCCCGCGCGTGCCGCCAGCAGCTTGACCGCAGCGGCTTCGAGCGCCTCGGCGCCGCGCGCGACGATCACCACGTTCACGCCCTCCTGCACCAGCGCCAGCGCACTGCCGAAGCCGAGACCCTTGCTCGCGCCGCACACCAGCGCCGTCTTGCCTGCGATTCCAAAATCCATGGGGTTGCTCCTTGGGCGCTAACGGCCCGACCGTGTGAAAACAAAGATACCCGCGATGACCAGCGCCGTGCCCGCGGCGATCCATGCGGTGAACGGCTCGCCCAATATCAACGAGCCCATCAGGATGGTCGATACCGGACCGACCATGCCGGTTTGCGCAGTGACCGCCGCGCCGATGCGCTCGATCGCCATCATCACCATCAACACCGGCACCGCGGTGCACAGCGTCGCGTTGAGCACTGACAACCATATGACTTGCGGTGCCACTTCGAACGCCGCGCTCATCGGCCGCAGCAGCACGAATTGCGCGATGCACAGCACGCAGGCCACGCTGGTCGCCAGCCCGACCAGCCGCAGCGAGCCGAGCCGCTTGACGAACTCACCGCTGTAGATAAGGTAGCCCGCGTAGCTCACCGCACTCAAGAAGCACAGCAAGGTGCCCCACGCCGCATCGGTTCCGCTGGTTCCGCCTCGGCTTGCGCCGCTGCTCAGCAACTCGTGGCCGAACACCAGCAGCACGCCGGTGTAGCTGATGACCATGCCCACGATCTGCGCACGCGAGGCGCGGCGCCGATACAAGAGCCAGCCGAACAACAGCACCAAGGTCGGGTTGAGGTACAGGATCAAGCGCTCGAATCCGGCCGAGATATAGGCCAGCCCGGCAAAGTCGAGAAAGCTTGCGAGGTAGTAGCCCGAAAAACCAAGGCCGAACACGCCGATCCAGTCGCGCGTGGTGAGCGCCGGCTTGCCGCGACCCGACCACCACGCCATGATCACGAACAACGGCAGTGCGAACAGCATGCGCAGCATGATGAGCGTGACCGCGTCGACACCATGCCGGTACGCGAGCTTGACGATGATCGCCTTGCCGCTGAAAGCGATCGCGCCGACCGTGGCCAACACGAGCCCGCCGGCGATGGACTTGCTATGTGCCTGTGCGTCGGCTGCAGTCGTGGCGGATGACACAGGCGATCAGAATCCTGCGGCCACGCCGTCGCGTCGCGCATCGCTGGCCGCCACGTAACCCTCGACGGCCGGATTGCCCTTTTCTTCACCGACGCGCCAGATGAACTGCCCGGCACCGAAGTCCTGGTACGAGTCGTTGATGACTTCCATGCGATGGCCGAGCGCGCCGAGCCCTTCGATCGTCTTCGGGTTCATCGCCGACTCGACGTTGATCTCGAGTCCCGCGTTGAAACGCCAGCGTGGCGCATCGCAGGCGGCCTGCGGGTTCTGCTTGTAGTCGAGCATGCGCACGAGAGTCTGCATATGCCCTTGCGGCTGCATGTTGCCGCCCATCACGCCGAAGCTCATGACCGGCTGCCCACCCTTGGTAAGAAAAGCCGGAATGATGGTGTGGAAAGGCCGCTTGCCGGGTGCCACGACATTGGCACTTGCCGGGTCGAGGTTGAAGCCGTGTCCGCGGTTCTGCAGGCTGATGCCGAACTCAGGCTCGACGCAGCCCGACCCGAAGCCCATGTAGTTGCTCTGGATGAAGCTCACCATCATCCCGCTCTCGTCCGCCGCGGTGAGGTAGATGGTGCCGCCCTTGACAGGGTTGCCGACGCCGAAGTTCTGCGCTTTTTTCACGTCGATCAGTTTGGCACGCGAGGCCAGGTAGTCGTCATCGAGCATTTGCAGGTGGGTCACCGCCATCGACGATGACTCGGCCACGTGGTGGTACACGTCGGCAAAGGCCAGCTTCATCGCCTCGATCTGAAGATGTTGCGACGCCACCGAGTCGACCGGCATCGAGGCGATGTCGAACTTCTCGAGGATGCCAAGCGCGATCAACGCTGCGATGCCTTGGCCATTGGGCGGGATCTCGTGCAACGTGTAACCGCGGTAGTCGCGCGAGATCGGTTCGACCCATTCGGGCTTCCAATTGGCGAGGTCGCTGGCTTTCAGGCTGCCGCCGTTGGCGGTCGAAAACTTCTCGATCGCCGCGGCAATCTCACCGCGATAGAACGATTCGCCCTTGCTGGCCGCGATCGACTTGAACGCGCGTGCGGCCGCGGCAAACCTGAAGAGTTCTCCGACTTCGGGCGCGCGGCCCCATGGCAAGAAGCCTTGTGCAAAGCCCGGCTGCGATTGCAAGAGCGACGTCGCGGCCTCCCACTTTTGCTGTACCACCGGGGGCACCAGATAGCCGCGCTCGGCCGTCTCGATGGCGGGCGCCATCAGGTCGGCGAACGGCAGCTTGCCGAAGCGCTCGCTCAGCGCGACCCAACTCGCGACCGCGCCGGGTACCGTCACCGAATCCATGCCGCGCTGTGGCGGCGTGCGGGCGTCGGCACCGTACTTGCGCTTGAAGTAGTCGGGCGTCCAGGCTTGCGGCGCGCAACCCGATGCATTGAGTCCATGCAGCTTCTTGCCGTCCCACAGGATGCAGAACGAATCGCTGCCCAGGCCGTTGCTTACCGGCTCGACCAAGGTCATCACGGCGGCGGCCGCTACCGCCGCGTCTACTGCGTTGCCGCCCTGTTGCAGGATGCGCAGCCCGGCCTGCGCCGCGAGCGGGTGCGAGGTCGACACCACGTTGCGCGCGAAGACAGGAATGCGCGTGGACGTATAGGGATTGCCGTAGTCGAATTTCATGGAGCTCAGTCGTTTTTGATGTTGCGGTCGGTGATGATCTTTTTCCACTTGGCCGCGTCGGCGGCGACCATGCTGGCCAGCTCCTGCGGGGTGCTGGTGGTCGGCTCGATGCCGAGGCGCGACAGCTTGGCGCGCACCTCCGGGTCGGCCAGCGCCTCGTTGGCGGCAGTGTTGATGCGCGTGACCAGATTCGCCGGCAGCGCCTTCGGCCCATACAGGCCAAACCAGGTGTTCGACTCGAAGCCCGGCAGCACTTCGGCGATGGGTTGCAAATCCGGTGCCAACGGACTGCGCTTGAGCGTCGTCACGCCCAGCGCGCGCAACCGGCCGTCGCGCACGTGCGGCATGCCGGTCGGCAATGAATCGAAAAGCACGTCGATCTTGCCGCTGATCAGGTCGGGGATGGCCAGCGCCGTGCCCTTGTACGGAATGTGCGTCACGAAGATGCCGGCCTGCGACTTGAACAGTTCCGCCGTCAACTGCACGATGGTGCCGTTGCCGCTCGATGCGTAGTTGAGCTTGCCGGGGTTCTTCTTGGCGTAGTCGATCCACTCGCGCACCGTCTTGGCGGGTGCGTCGTTGGGCACCAGCATCACGCTCGGCGCGTCGCCGACATGCGCGATCGGCGTGAAGTCGCGCACCGTGTCGTACGGCAGTTTGACGGTCATGGCCGGGCCGATCGAGTGCGTGCTGGTGGTGGCGAGCAGCAGCGTGTAGCCGTCCGGCGTCGCCTTGGACGCGATGTCGGACCCGATCGCGCCGCCGGCACCGGGCCGGTTCTCGACCACCAGCGTGGCGCCGAGCTTTTCGCCCATCTTCTGCGACAACGTGCGTGCGAAAAGATCGGTGGCGCCGCCGGCCGGGAACGGCACTACGAGGCGGATCGGCTTGGTGGGATAGGTCTGCGCCCAGGCGCCGCCGAAGGTGAATACCCCGGCCATGGCGAGCGACGCTCGAAGAAAGTGGTTGCGCTGCATGCCGTCGATTAAAGCAAAACGGCACCCCAAGGTGCCGCTCGCTTGTTTCGATGCGCTGTGCCTACTCTTCGACGAACGCCTCTTCGCGCTTGTTCTTGACTGCCGGCAACAGCACGATCACCAGCAGCAGCAACGCAGCCGCCAGCAGGCCCGCCGAGATCGGCCGCGACACGAAAACGCTCCAGTCGCCACGCGACAACAAGAGCGCGCGCCGCAGGTTCTCTTCCATCATCGGCCCCAGGATGAAGCCGAGCAGCAGCGGCGCAGGCTCGCACCCCAGCTTGTAGAACAGGTAGCCGATGAAGCCGAAGATACCCACCAGCCAGATGTCGAAGGTGTTGTTGTTGGTCGAGTAAACGCCGATCGCGCAGAACAGCACGATGGACGGAAACAGGTACTTGTACGGCACCGACAGCAGCTTGATCCACATGCCGATAAGCGGCAGGTTCAGGATCACCAGCATCGCGTTGCCGATCCACATCGATGCGATCAGGCCCCAGAACAGTTCAGGGTTGCTGGTCATGACCTGCGGACCCGGCTGGATGTTGTGGATGGTCATGGCGCCGACCATCAACGCCATCACCGCGTTGGGCGGAATGCCGAGCGTCAAGAGCGGGATGAACGACGTTTGCGCACCGGCGTTGTTGGCCGATTCGGGTGCGGCCACGCCACGGATGTTGCCCTTGCCGAAAGGCACTTCGCCCGGGCGCAACTTGGTCTTCTTCTCGATGGTGTAGGCCGCGAACGAGGCCAGCAAAGCACCGCCTCCGGGCAGGATGCCGAGGGCAGAACCGAGCGCTGTGCCGCGCAGGATTGCCGGGACCATGTTGCGGAAGTCTTCCTTGGTCGGGAACAGGCCGGTCACCTTGGCGGTGAACACTTCGCGGTCTTCATCGGGCTGCGACAGGTTGGCGATGATTTCGCCGTAACCGAACACGCCCATGGCGATGGCGACGAAGCCGATGCCGTCGGTGAGTTCGGGAATGTCGAAGCTGTAGCGCGCGACGCCCGAGTTGACGTCGGTGCCGACCAGGCCCATCAAGAGGCCCAGCACGATCATCGCGATCGCCTTCAACAGCGAACCCGAGGCCAGCACCACGGCACCGATCAGGCCCAGGATCATCAGCGAGAAGTATTCGGCCGGGCCGAACTTGAAGGCCAGTTCGGTCAGCGGCGGTGCGAAGGCGGCAAGGATCAAGGTACCGACGCAGCCCGCGAAGAACGAGCCCAGGCCAGCCGCAGCGAGCGCAGGTCCGGCTCGCCCTCGTCGCGCCATTTGATAGCCGTCGATGACAGTCACCACCGAGGACGATTCTCCCGGCAGGTTCACCAGAATGGCAGTCGTCGAGCCACCGTATTGCGCGCCGTAGTAGATGCCGGCCAGCATGATGAGTGCCGACACCGGTGGCAGCGCATAGGTCGCAGGCAGCAGCATCGCGATGGTCGCGACCGGGCCAATGCCGGGCAGCACGCCGATGAGCGTGCCCAGAATGCAGCCGATCAGGCAGTACAGCAGGTTCGTGAAGGTGAACGCGACGCCGAAGCCGATCGAGAGGTTATGAATCAGGTCCATGTGTGTGCTCCCTTAACCCGTGATGAAGGTGGGCCACACCTGAATTTGCAGCTTGAGCGCCAGGATGAATGCGACATAGCTGCCCGCAGCCAGCACCGTGGCGAGAACGATCACCTTGACCAGGTTGAACTCGTTGCCCGCCAGGCTCGAGATGAGCGTGAGCGCGTAGATGGCGACGATGAGACCCATGGCCGGCAAGCCGATGCTGGGCAAGCCGCCGAGCAGCACGCCAAAAGCAAAGTTGGCCAGCAGGATGAAGACCACCTGCTTCCACGCCCACCTGCCGATCTTTTCGCCATCGGAGGTCTCAACTGTGAGCGCGGTGAAGATGATGACGAGCCCGATAGCTGACATCACGACGCCCAGCATCAGCGGAAAGTAACCCGGCCCCATCCGGGCACCACTGCCCACGTTGTAGGTCGTCGCGCCCCAGGCGAACGCGATCCCGGTGATGGCGAACATCAGTCCCGAGAAAAAGTCTTTCTGACTTTTAATTTTCATGAACCCGTCTCCTCGACATATTTCGAACCACGCGATTGTGTGGTCAGGCAGAGGTCAGGACGATGTGGATTCCACCTAATGCAAGCCTAGGGATAACCCCGTAGCTCAGTCGAGCGGCGGGGTGGCGCTCAGCACTTCTTCGATGGTGGTGAGGCCTTCAGCCACGCGCAGAGCGCCGGCAAGCCGAAGAGGTCGCATGCCGTCGGTAACGGCTTGACGCTTCAAGGCGCCGAGGTTCGGCTCCTTGTTGACCTGCGCCTTGAAAGCCTCGCTGATGCTGAGCAATTCATAGAGGCCCATGCGCCCCATGTAGCCGGTCATGCGGCAGTCGACGCAACCGATCGGCTTGTACGCGCTGACCGAACCGGTGATCTGCCAGGGCTTGACGAACTCGGCGAGTTTCTCGCGCGTAATCGATGCGTCGGGCAGCTTGCAGTGCGTGCACAGCGTACGCACCAGCCGCTGCGCCAGCACACCAAGCATCACTGCGTTGATGAGGTACGACGGCACACCCAGCTCCATTAGCCGCGTGATGGCGCTCGGTGCGTCGTTGGTGTGCAGCGTGCTGAAAACCAGGTGGCCGGTGAGTGCCGACTGCACCGCCATTTCGGCCGTGGCCAGGTCGCGAATTTCGCCGACCATGATGATGTCCGGATCCTGCCGCATCAGGGCGCGCAGGCCTTCGGTAAATCCGAAGTCGAGTTGCGGCTGCACCTGCGTCTGGTTGAACGAAGGCTCGATCATTTCGATCGGGTCTTCGATGGTGCTCACGTTGACCTGCTCGGTCGCGACGCGCTTCAAGGTGGAATAGAGCGTGGTCGTCTTGCCGGAACCGGTAGGGCCGGTCACCAGGATGATGCCGTGCGGCCGTGTCACGAGCTGCTCCCAGCGCTTGGCGTCGTGCTGCGCGAAGCCGAGCGCATCCAGATCTTTCACCGCGGTGTCGGGGTCGAAGATCCGCATCACCATCTTCTCGCCGAAGGCGGTCGGCAAAGTCGACAGACGCATTTCGACTTCGTCGCCGCGCATGTTCCGGGTCTTGATGCGGCCGTCGAGCGGGCGCCGCTTTTCGACCACGTCCATGCGGCCGAGCAGCTTGATGCGCGCGACCATCGCGTTCATGACACCCATCGGCATCTGGTACGCCGGGTGCAGCACGCCGTCGATGCGAAAGCGGATCACGCCCTGTTCCCGCCGTGGCTCCAGATGGATGTCGCTGGCACGCTGGTCGAAGGCGTATTGCCAGAGCCAGTCGACCACCTGCACCACGCTTTGGTCGTTGGCGTCGAGCTGCTTGTTGCTCTTGCCGAGCTCGACCAGCTGCTCGAAGCTCGCGCCGCCCGTGTTGCCGCCCGCTTTTTGCGCAGCCTTGACCGACTTGGCGAGGGCGAAAAATTCGGCCGTGTAACGCTGGATGTCGGTCGGATTGGCCACTACGCGGCGCACCGATCGGCGCGCCTGCCGCTCGACTTCGGAAACCCAGTCGGTCAGAAAAGGCTCGGCTGTGGCAATGACGACTTCGCTCGGCGTCACCTGAATGGGCAGTACCTTGTGGCGTTCGGCATAGGCCGCGCTCATGGTGTCGGCGACCTTGCCCACGTCGACCTTCAACGGATCGATGCGGAGGTAGGCCAGGCCTGCGCGACCGGCCAGCCACTGCGTCAGCATTTCCAGATCGAGCGGCTTGCCGTCTTTCTCGCGCGTCATCGCAACGTTGGCAAGCCGCACCAACGGCGCCTGCCGGCTTTCAGCCTGGGCGCAGCGGGCGATGGTGCGCTTGGCTTCTTCGGGCGAGATAACGCCGTCGCGTGCCAGCCATTCAACGAGATGCCGCAGATCGAGCGGCCCTTCGTATCGGGTCAGCGCCTTTGCGGCCGCGGTGCCGGGGGGAATCGCAGCGGCGGGTTGAACGGAGCGGGGAGCGGCACTCATGAATCAGGTCTGAGGTTTGAAGACCCGCAGCCACTTGGGTGCAGGCAGACCCCATCGAGTCTGTATGGTTTGCGCCCGGTCGGCAAGCGCGGCGCGCTTGGGTTCACTGGCCGTGCGCTGGGCCAGCACCACGGTGTTGCCTTCGCGGGTCGGCTTGTAGGCCCACACCGCGCCGACACCGAACGCCGCACTGATCTTTTCCAGACTTTTCTCATAGCTCGACGAGCGACCGAACAGGTTGACCGTCATGCAGCCGTCCTCGGTCAGCAGAGCGCGGCAGTCCGCATAGAAGTCTTCGCTGTCGAGTACCGGCGCGGCGGCCTCGTGGTCGTACAAATCGACCTGCAACGCATCGACGGTGCCATGCCATTTCGGCTTCTTGATTTCGACCGCGGCATCGGCGATGACGATTTGCAGCTTGGCGTCGTCGGCCGGCAACTTGAACCAGCCACGGCAGGCGGCCACGACTTGTGGATTGAGTTCGACGGCAGTGGTTCGCATGCGCAATGTCTTGCGGCTGAACTTGGTCAGCGTCGCGGCGCCGAGCCCGAGCTGCATCGCATGTCTGCTGGCCACGCTCGTGGGCTCGACGAACAACAGCCAGGCCATCATGCGCTGCACATATTCAAGCTCAATCTCAAAAGGAGCATCGATCTTCATCGACCCCTGGACCCACTCCGTGCCCAGGTGCAGGTAGCGCACGTCGCCCCAATCGGAAAAATTGACTTCAGGGAGGGACATCGTTTTAGTGGCCATGCGGGTGCGGATGATGCCATCCGAACGACAAAAAACCCGCCACGGCGGGTTTTTCGTTAAGTCGAACCAAGCGGCCGATCGGCAATCGATCAGCCGACGATCAGTTCAGGTTCACTGCTTCTTGGCAGCTGCATTCTCTGCGGTGCCGGGAATCTTTTCACCGATCTTGGCGCCTGCGGCACGCATGCCGTTGGCGGTGCTGTGGCCTGCGTCTTCGACGACGTTAGCGCCCTTCTTGGCGACGCGCTTGGTCGCGTGGTAAGCCTTCTTGGTGCCGCGCTTGGTCGCGTTGTAGGCCTTCTTGGTGCCGCTCTTGGTCGCGTCGACAGCGTCCTTGGTGGCTTCCTTGGCGCGCTCGGTCACCGTCGGTGCGGGAGCCACGGCTGGTGCCGTAGCAGGAGCGGGCGTCTGCGCTTGAGCCGACAGGCCGATCGATGCAAAGGCAAGGGCGAGCACGGCCGGGACGGTGCGAATGAAAGATGCGTTCATGAAGAATCTCCTTGAAAGTTGAAGTGACGAACTTGTCACTGTGTGGATCTAACGAACCACGGTGCTTCAAGGATGACACCAAAGAACTTGACGTTGAAGACAAGCTTCGAAGTCGGGGCGTTTGCCTACGCGGCCTCGTGGTTCCGAACCGACAAGTCGATCAGCGAATTGATCAGAGGGCCCAGCTTGGGAAGTGATGCGATGGCGTTTCGGGTTGTCGCCTCCGCCAATGCATCTATCGACATGCCGCGCAGGCTCGCCACCACTTCGGCGATGCGCGGCAGTTCACCGGGCTCATTGCGAGCCTGCGGCGAGCCGTCCTGACGCTGCTCTGCGGTTCGATAGAGCCAGTGCGGCTGAATGTCCGGCGAATCTGTTTCCATGACCAGCGCGTCGAGCGGCAGGCTGGCGGCAAGGCGCCGCAACTGGAGGGCCCGCTCGAAGGTCACAGCGCCGCCAAAGCCCAGCTTGAGCCCGAGCGAGATACAAGCGTTCGCCTGCTGTTCGCTGCCATTGAAAGCGTGCGCGATGCCCTGCCACGGGCGCCCGGCAGCGACTTGGCGCAGATGCTTGAGCACCTTGTCGACCGAACGTCGCACATGGATAACCACCGGCAAATCGTACTTTCGGGCCAGCACCAGCTGGGCATGAAAGAAATGCTGCTGTCGTTCGTCGTCCAGACCCTCGACGAAGTAATCGAGCCCGATCTCACCCACAGCGACCAGGCGAGGGTCGTCGATGCGGGCCGCAAGCTCGGCGTCCAGCAAGTCGAGATCATCGTCCTTCGCGTCGCCGGTGCAGAGGGGATGGATGCCCAGCGCATAGGCGTCACCCTGCGCGTGGGCCAGGTCGCGCACGGTCGCGAAGTTGAACGCCGCCACCGCCGGAATAACACACAGCCGTACGTTTTTGGCGGCTGCGCGAGCGCGCACTGCCGGCTCATCGATCCCGAATTCAGCTGCATCCAGATGGCAATGGGTATCAATGAAAAGAGCCATCGGCCGATGATGCCCGAACGAATGCAAGGCGGCACAAAGCGTGCTACCGTCATTGCACTAGCGTCTTCTTTTAACCGGAGGTGCCTCCATGCGCAGGCCAGGTTTGTACAGCCGATCTCCCCGAACCCCATCGCAGTCCGCGGCCGGCTCGGCCCCGGAAAACACTGAGGGCGACGCTGGGGCCACGGCTGCCGCCAACGCCCGGACTGGGGCCCTTGGTGGCGTCAAGTCGGCAGGCACGGGGTCTGGCAGAAAAGGCTTCGCCGTCCTGCTCGCTCTCTGCGTTGCAATGGCCGCCGGCGGCGGTTACTACTGGCCGCACCAGGGCAATCGCGCCCTCACCCAAAAAGACATCGACGCAGCAGTGCTGCGCTCGTTGCAAACCGCCGTTCTGCCGTCCCCTGCCGCCAAGGCAGCCGACATCATCCGACCCTCCGTGGTGCGAGTCGTGAGCTACGGTCCGGAAAAGAAAACGCCCGAGGCCACCACTGAAAAGCGCGGCCGAAACATGGCGAAGGGCAAAGCGCCCGAAGCCGATGCGGAGGGCGACAACGAACGCGGCGTCGGTACCGGTGTGGTGATCGTCGACAAGGGCGTGATCCTGACCAACCTGCACGTGGTGGCAGGCGCCACCAGGATCAAGGTCACCTTTTTCGACGGGCTCGAGTCGATCGCCACCGTCACTGGCGTGCAGCCCGAAAACGACCTGGCCGTGCTGCAGGCGCAAAAGATTCCGGACGATCTCGCCGCGGCAACGATGCGCTCCACGGCCGACCTGCAACCAGGCGACCAGGTGGCTGCGGTGGGCTTCCCGTTCGGCATCGGCCCTTCGGTGTCGGCCGGCGTGGTGTCGGGTTTGAAGCGATCTTTTCGCTCGCCTGAAGGCAAGCAGGAACTCGGTAACCTGATCCAGTTCGACGCAGCGGCCAATCCCGGCAACTCGGGGGGTCCGCTCGTCAATATGCAGGGAGAGGTGCTGGGCATCGTCACCGCCATCCTGAACCCGACGCAGGCCCGCACCTTCATCGGCATCGCCTTCGCGATCCCGATAGAAAACGCGGCGGCGGCGGCGGGCATGCCGCCGTTCTGACCCCCTTCGAACGTCCTTCGGAAACCAGCGAAATCCCATGAGCACTGAAAACCCGTCGTTCTCTCCCTCACCCGCCACCGCCGAGCTGATGGAGCAGATCCTCTACCAGGTGAAGCGCGTAGTCGTCGGTCAAGACCGCTTTCTGGAACGCGTCATGGTTGCGATCCTGGCCGGCGGCCATCTGCTCGTCGAGGGTGTGCCGGGCCTGGCCAAGACGCTCACCATCAAGACGCTGGCCGAAACCGTGCAGGGCCAGTTCAAGCGCATCCAGTTCACGCCCGACCTGGTGCCGGCCGACCTGGTCGGCACGCGCATCTACAACCAGAAGACCGGCGACTTCAGCACCTCGCTCGGCCCGGTCTTCGCCAACCTGTTGCTGGCCGATGAAATCAACCGCGCCCCCGCCAAGGTGCAGAGCGCGCTCCTCGAAGTGATGCAGGAACGGCAGGTGACCATCGCCGGCGAGACGCACAAGGTGCCGCGCCCGTTTCTGGTCATGGCCACGCAGAACCCGATCGAAACCGAAGGCACCTATCCGCTGCCGGAAGCGCAGGTCGACCGATTCATGATGAAGGTGCTGGTCGATTACCCCACCGATGAGGAAGAGTTCGTCATCGTGCAGCGCGTGATCGGCCCACCGGTCGAAGTGACCGCGGTTGCCACAACCGATCAATTGGCGCAATTGCAGGCCGAAGCGCGGCGCGTGTATGTCGACCCGTCGCTGATTCAATATGCAGTGAAGCTCGTATCGGCCACGCGCACACCCGAAAAGCACGGCCTGAAAGACATGCGCCGGTTCATCACCTTCGGCGCCAGCCCGCGCGCCAGCATCAACCTGACCGAAGGCGCGCGCGCGCTGGCGCTGCTGCGTGGCCGCACCTATGCGCTGCCCGAAGACATGACCGCGCTGGTGCCGGACGTGCTGCGGCATCGGGTCACGCTGTCCTACGAAGGCCTGTCGGAAGGGCTCACGCCCGACAGCCTCATCGACAAGATCATGAGAGCCGTGCCCGCCCCTGCAAAACCGCTAGAGCATGAAAAGCTGGTGGCGTAGAACGCCCCCCTCGCCTGCAACGTCGCCCATCCAGGAGCGACCGCCGGAGCTTGCCGCCAACGATGCGTCGCCCGCGATGGGCGTGGATCGCGTGTTGCGACGACTTGAGTGGACGGTCATCCGCCGGCTCGATGGTCTGCTCCAAGGTGACTACCGCACGCTGATGCGCGGCACCGGGCTCGACCTCGCCGACCTGCGCGAATACCAGTTGCACGACGATGTGCGGCACATCGACTGGAACGTGACCGCGCGGCTGCAATCGCCGCACGTTCGCGTCTTCACCGAAGACCGCGAAATGTCGGCCTGGTTCGTGCTCGACCTGAGCCGGTCAGTCGACTTCGGTTCGGGTCTGAAGGCAAAGCGCGAGATCTCGACCGGCTTCGTCGGCGTGCTCGCGCGGCTGCTCACGCGGCACGGCAACCGCGTCGGCGCACTGGTCTATGGCAACGACCTCGAAGCGGTGATTCCGCCACGCAGTGGCCGCCGCCACGTGCTGCATCTGCTGCATGCGATGGAGCGCCGGGCCGAGGCGCTGCCGCTGCAAAAGGGCATGACACGGCTGTCCGACATGCTGAAGTCGGCCGCCAACCTGATGCCGCGCCGCTCGACCGTTTTCGTGGTGTCGGACTTCCTGAGCGAGCCCGGGTGGGAGAAGCCGCTGGGCCAGCTGGTGCAGCGCCATGAAGTGATCGCCGTGCGCTTGTACGACCCGCTCGAACTCGAACTGCCCGACTTGGGACTGGTGCCGTTGCGCGATGCCGAAACCGGCGAACAGCTGTGGGTCGACACACACGACAAGGGTTTCCGCAAACGCTTCGCGCGCATCGCGGCCGAACGCGAAGCGACTTTGCGCGCATCTTTGGCCAAGGCCGGCGTCGACGCGCTCGAACTCTCGACCGATGACGACCTGGTCGAAGCCATCGTGCGCTTCGCCGACCTGCGCAAGCGCAAGGTGCGCTCGGGTGCGGGCAGCATCAAGGCCTTCGCATGACCCCCATGAACTTTCTGTGGCCTCAATTCCTGTGGTTGCTTCTGGCGCTGCCGTTGCTGATCGTCTTGTACTTGTGGCTGATGCGCCGCAAGAAAAAGCTGGCGATGCGCTATGCAAGCCTGTCGATCGTGCGCGAGGCGATGGGCGTCGGGCAGAGCTTCCGGCGTCATATTCCGCCACTTCTGTTTCTGCTCGCCATCGCTGCGATGCTCATCGCCGCATCGCGTCCCACTGCCGTGGTGCTGCTGCCATCCAACAACCAAACCATCATTTTGGCGATGGACGTGTCCGGCAGCATGCGCGCCGCCGACGTGCTGCCGAGTCGCATCGTGGCCGCGCAGGAAGCTGCCAAGGGCTTTTTGAAAGACCTGCCGCGCAGCGTCAAGGTCGGCATCGTCGCCTTTGCCGGCAGCGCGCAAGTGGCGCAGCTGCCGACCACCAACCGCGAAGATCTCTACACCGCCATCGATGCGTTCCAACTGCAGCGCGGCACCGCCACCGGCAACGGCATCATGATGTCGCTCGCCACGCTGTTCCCCGATGCCGGCATCGACATCGACAAGGTCAACGCGCCGAGCCGCCAGCGCGGCGTGCCGATCGAACAGGCTGGCAAGGCAGCGCCCAAGGAGTTCGTGCCGGTCGCGCCCGGCTCGTACACCTCCGCTGCCATCATCATGCTGACCGACGGCCAGCGCACCACCGGTGTCGACCCGCTCGATGCCGCCAAGATCGCAGCCGACCGCGGGGTGCGCGTCTACACGGTCGGCGTCGGTACGGTCGACGGCGAAACGATTGGCTTCGAAGGCTGGTCGATGCGCGTGCGACTCGACGAAGAAACGCTCAAGGCTGTCGCCCAAAAGACCAACGCCGACTATTTTTACGCAGGCACGGCGGGCGACCTGAAGAAGGTCTACGACACGCTCAGCTCGCGCCTCACCGTGGAGAAAAAGGAAACCGAGATCTCAGCCCTCTTCGCGCTGGCCGCTGCGCTGCTGGCCGTGGTTTCTGCGGGCCTTTCGATCTTCTGGTTCAACCGTATCCTCTAGCTTTCAAGAAGCAATGGAGACATGCGGATGTTCGATTTAACAGGCAAGGTCGCGCTCGTCACGGGCGGCAATGGCGGCATCGGGCTCGGTATGGCCAAGGGCCTTGCGCAAGCCGGTGCACGCGTCGTGATCGCGGCGCGCAATGCCGAGAAATCAGCCGCTGCCGTCGAGGCGTTGATCGCGCTGGGCAGCGACAGCTTCGCGCTCGCCGCCGACGTCACCGATGAAGCTTCGGTGCAGTCGCTTTTCGATCAGCTTGCCCAGCGTTGCGGCAGGCTCGACATCCTCGTCAACAACGCCGGCATGACAGTGCGCAAGTCGGTCGACCAGCTCACGCTCGCCGAGTGGAACCAGGTGATGGACACCAACCTCACCAGCGCGTTCTTGTGCAGCCGTGCGGCGCATCCGCTCATGAAGGCAGCGGGCGGCGGCAAGATCATCAACATCGGTTCGATGATGTCGATCTTTGGCGCGCCGTATGCACCGGCGTACGGGGCGAGCAAAGGAGGCATCGTGCAGCTGACCAAGGCGACCGCCATGTCGTGGGCTGCAGATGGCATTCAGGTGAACGCCATCCTGCCGGGCTGGATTCAGACCGCTTTGACCGATGGCGCGCGTGCGCAGGTCGCAGGCTTGAGCGAGCGTGTGGTCGCACGTGCGCCGGCGGCGCGTTGGGGGCAGCCGGAAGACCTCGCGGGGACTGCGGTGTTCCTCGCGAGCGCGGCGTCGGACTTCGTGACAGGCACGGCGATTCCGGTCGACGGTGGGTACTCGATCGCGAGCTGACCCTGCAGGCGGCTATCGCGCAGCACGCGTCAGCATGCGCCCGGCACGCGCGAGCACTTCGGGCTTGCCTTGATTGCCGTCATTGCGAAAAGCCAGCACCCCATTCACGAACACCCGTTCGATCCCCACGCTGATGCTTTTCGGCTTGTCGTAGGTCGCGGTGTCGGCAATGGTCGCCGGATCGAAAACGACCACGTCGGCCATGGCACCGACACGCAGTTGGCCGCGGTCGGCGATGCGCATGTTGCGCGCCGTCATGCCGGTCATCTTGTGCACCGCCTGCTCCAGCGTGATGAGCTTGCGCTCGCGCCAGTAGCGCGCAAAAACGCGCGGGAACGCACCCCACAAACGCGGGTGCGGATGACGGTCGTGCGGCAAGCCGTCGCTGCCGATCATGGTCCGCGGATGCGCGATCACGCGCTCGACATCGGCCTCCTGCATCTGGAAGTAGCACGCGCCGCCGGGCTGCAGGCGGCGGCACGCTTCTTTCTGATCGACGCCCCACTCTTTCGCCACATCTGCGAGCAGGCGACCGGTCACTTCAGGGTGCGTGTCCGACCACGTCAACAGCACGTCGATGACGCCGTCGACCAGGTCTTCGCGCAGCACGGTCGAGCCGGCCACGTAGGGGTAGACGTCGAGGGCGATGTCTTGGCGGCCAGCCAGCGCATCGATCAGCGGCAGTGTCTCCAGCGTGCGGCCCCAGTTGGCCGGGCCGGCACACTTGTGATGCGAGATGACGAGCGGCACGCCGGCTTCGAAAGCCGTGTCGCCGGCCTCGTGCATCGCCTCGACGATCGCCTGCATTTCGCTGCGCAAATGCGTGGCGTAGACGCCGCCATGCCGCGCCACGACGCGGGCCAGCGACGTGACTTCTTCGGCCGGCGCCGCGAAGGCTTCTTCGTAGAACAGACCGGACGACAAGCCATGCGCTCCCGCTTGCATGCAGGCATCGAGCAGCGCACCCATGTGCGCCAGTTCATTGGGGGTCGCGGCCTTGTCGAGCGACTGCATGGCTGCGAAACGCAAGGTGGTGTGGCCGACCAGCGCGGCGACATTGAGAGCGGGTTGAGCGGCATCGACGGCGGCGCGGTAATCGTCCATGGTCGCGTGCAGGAACGAATCGGCGCCCAGCAACGTGAGCGGCGGTTTTGCTTGCGCGGTTCGATACGGCGCCAGCGAAATGCCGCAGTTGCCGGTGACCACCGTCGTGATGCCTTGCGACACTTTGGGCAGGCACGCAGGGTCGCGCAACACAATGGCGTCGTCGTGCGTGTGCACGTCGATAAAGCCCGGCGCGATCACCTTGCCGCGGCAGTCGATCACATCGACCTCGGCAACGTAGATGCCAGCCGGCAAGCGATGCCGAAGCCCTTCGCCCATGGCCACGATGCGGTCGCCCTGCAACAGCACATCTCCCGGCCAGCCCGGGCCGCCGGTGCCGTCGACGACCAAGCCATCCTGAAGAAGGGTGAGGCCCGTCGCAGCTGATTCAGCCATGCTTCAACCCCCCGCCGTCCCAGCTTTGCAGCGGATGCGTGGCCGCGTCGATGCCGTGCCGTTGAAAGGCTTCGCGTGCGCGCTGCAGCCGTTGCACCGCCGGCTCGCCTCGGCGCTGCGCGACGAGTACCGTGAGTATCTCGATGACCGTCAGATGCGCCAGGTACGCATCGATGCCGACATGCATCACCGCGTCGTCGGGCACCGACATACCGAGCAAAAAGTCGGCGCGCTCGGCCAGCGCCGTGCCGGGTCGCGTCAGCGCCACCACCTTGGCGCCCTGGCCGCGTGCGATGTCGACTGCATCGAGCAGCGACGGCATGCCGCCGACATGCGAAATCGCGATGACCACGCCGCCCGGCCGCTGCGCAGCACCTGCGACCTGTTGCAAGTGATAGTCGGCCCATGCATTGGCGGAAATGCCGAGGCGAAACAGCCGCGCCTGCAGGTCGTTGACCATGAACCACGAGGTCGCGCCCGCACCGTACAAATCAACGTGCGGCGCCGCCGCGATGGCGGCGACCGCACCTTCGAGCACCACCATGTCGAGCTGGCTGCGCACCCCTGAAACCGAGGCCGCCGCGCTGCGAGAAATCTTCGCAACCACGTCGTCGGCCGCGTCTTCGATGTTGACGCGGCGATGCAGTGGCGAGCCGCCCAGCGCCAGCTCTTGTGCCAGCGCCAGCTTGAATTCGCGCAGCCCGGCAAAGCCGAGATCGCGGCAGGTGCGCATGATGGTCGGCACCGAACTGCGCGAGCGCTCGGCCAGCAGCTCGAAGCTTTCACCGAGCACGCGGTCGGGGTCTTCCAGGATCATGTCGAGGATCGCGCGTCGCGTTGTCGGCGCGCTCACGCGGATCTCGGCGATACGTCGCAGCAGGGACAAAGTCATTGCGCTTGCCATGCTCAAAAGTTGATCGACACCGCATCGCTCACGCGGTAGTCGTCCTCCACGATCGGCATCCAGTGCCATTTGTCGAACGTCGTGCATGGATGAGAGATACCGAAGCCGATGCGCTCGCCGACGACCGGCGCCAGTGCATCGTCGGCTGCGGTCCAGCGCAGGTAGCCGTGCTGGTCGTTCAACGCGCTGATGTGCCAGCTGGCCGGTACCGTCGATGTGGCCTGCGCGCCAAGCAACGCACGCGCGATGGGTGTCGGCATCGACAGGTCGAACGACACATCGCGCTTGCCCATCGCGACGATGGCGAGGCGTGGTTCGGGGCACGACTGCACAGTGGTCCACACCTCCATCGCCGGGCGAAGGCTGTCGCCGCAGTCGCAACCGAGACGGGCATCGATCGACACCTGAAAGCGCTGGTAGGTGCCGTGGTCGTGCGTGACGTAGCAGCCCGAGCGCAGCAGGCCGCGCACCGGCATGCCGAGCGCCGGCTTGAGTCGTGCGGCAACGAGGTCGTAGATGGCGGAGCCGCCGGCCGACACCAGCACTTCGTCGGTCTCGAAGAGTCCGTGCGTTTCGCAGTGGCGTGCGACCGCTTCGACGCGGCCCATGATCGTGTCGGTGTACGCGGTGTCTGGGCCCGTCTCGCCGGTGGCGCCCTGCCCTTCGTAGCATTCGATGCCGACCAGTTTCACGGCCGGGCTTGCCTTGCAACGCTCGGCCAGCGTGGTGGCCTGCTCGTGCGTGCGGCATCCGGTGCGGCCACCGTCGACACCGATCTCGATCATCAGCTCGAAGGGCAGATGCTCCTGATGTGCGTGCGACCAAGCTTCGATGAGATCGAGTTGCGCCACCGAGTCGAGCAGGAACACGATCCGCAGCCCTTCGTGGGTGCGCAACAGCTGTTGAATGCCGCCGAGGTCTTCGTCGCTCACCACCTGGTTCGCGATGAGCGTGCGCCGCGCGCCCGCCGCGACGCCGACGGCCAGTTGCGTGACGGTTGCAAAGGTCATGCCCCAGGCACCGGCATCGAGCTGGCGCTGAAACAACTGCGGCGACATCGTCGTCTTGCCATGCGGCGCCAGATCGACGCCCCACTCGCGCACACGGGCCTGCATCCAGGCAAGGTTGTGCTCCAGCGCTTCGCGTTTCAGGACAGCCAGCGGCAGCGGCAGATCGCCGGCGAGCACGTTCCATTGCGCAGCGCCGATGTCGCTGCGCAGCAGCGGTGGCTGCGTGCGCGGGTAGCCCTTGAAGCCGCTGTGTAGCAACGGGTCGAGCAGGTCGTTGTTCGATGAATTCATGTCGTCAGTCTCGAATCGATTGCGCCCAGCAGATCCTTGCGGATGCAGGCAGAAAAATGACCGGGCGCCAGCTCTTCCAGCGGCGGTACGGTTTGCGCACACGCTTCGATAGCCTGTGGGCAACGGGTGCGAAACACGCAGCCCGAAGGCGGCGCGATCGGACTCGGAATATCGCCCTTCAACGCCACATGCTCGCTCGGCTGCAGCGGATCGGGCTTCGGGCTCGCAGCCAGCAGCGCTTGGGTGTACGGATGAAATGGTCGCTCGAACAGTTCGGTGGTCGTCGCCACTTCCATCACCTTGCCGAGGTAGAGCACCACCACGCGGTCGCACAGGTACTCGACCACATCGAGGTCGTGCGAAATGAAGAGCATGGTGAGCGACAGGCGCTCACGCAGGTCGGCCAGCAGGTTAATGACCTGCGCCTGGATCGACACGTCCAGCGCCGACAACGGCTCGTCGGCGACGATGAACTCAGGCTCGACCGCTAGCGCACGCGCCACGCCGATGCGCTGCCGCTGGCCGCCCGAAAATTCGTGCGGAAACCGGCTGGCATGTTCAGCGCGGAGGCCCACCGTTTCAAGCAGCTCGGCGATGCGCTTGTCGCGCGCAGCGGCACCTTTGTGCAGCCCATGCGTGGCAAGCGCTTCGCCGAGGATTGCGCTGATACGCATCTTCGGATTCAGGCTCGCATACGGATCCTGAAAAATGATCTGCAGCTTGCTTCGCAGGCGGCGCATGTCACCTCCCGACAGCTTGCCGACGTCCTGGCCGCGGTACAGCACCTCGCCATCGGTACGCTCCACCAGTCGCAACAAGGTGCGACCGATGGTGCTTTTTCCCGAGCCGGATTCACCGACGAGACCCAGTGTTTCGCCTTGCTTGATGGCGAACGAAACATCGTCGACGGCGCGCACCGGACGCGCGCCGGTGCCGAAGTATTTCTTGAGGTTGCGCACCTCGATGAGAGGCTCTTCCATGATCGCGCTCATGCCGCCCCCAGCTCGGAAACTTCGGTTGCAGCCCCAGTCAAATCGACGTGCTCCAGCACACGGATGCAACGCGCCTCGCGGTCAGCCTGCGTGCTGATCAATGGCGGCATCGAGGCGCGGCAAGCGTCGATCGCCAGGTCGCAACGCGGCTCGAAAGCGCAACCCGGCGGCGGTGCCAACGGGCTCGACACCTGCCCGCGAATCGCGAACAAGCGCTTGGGTCGCGGCTGTCCGGCGCGCGCTGCCTTGCCCGGCAAGCAGGCCAGCAATCCTTGCGTGTACGGATGCTCCGGCGCAGCGAACATCGGCCGCACCGGCGCATGCTCGACCACCCGGCCGGCATACATCACGACCACATCGTCCGCATGGTGCGCGACCACGCCGAGGTTGTGCGTGATGAACAGAATGCTCATGCCGGTTTCCGCCTGCAGCCGTCGCATCAGCGCGAGGATCTGAGCCTGGATGGTCACGTCGAGTGCGGTGGTCGGCTCATCGGCGATCAGCAATGTCGGGTCGCACGCCATCGCCAGCGCGATCATCACGCGCTGCCGCATGCCGCCCGACAGTTGATGCGGGTACTCGTACAGCCGCTGCGATGCAGCCGGAATCTCGACCAGTTCGAGCATGCGCAATGCGTGGGCCAGCGCCGCTTTGCGGTCGAGGCCCTTGTGCAACCGAACGCTTTCTGCGATCTGCTCGCCGATGGTGAACACCGGGTTGAGGCTGGTCATCGGCTCCTGAAAAATCATCGACAGCTCGTTGCCGCGGAGGCGTCGCATATCGGTCTCTGGGAGCTTCAGCAAGTCGACGGTACGGCCGTCGCGTGTCGCAAATGCTGTTTCTCCGGCGACCTGTGCGTTGGCGGTCTTGGGGAGCAGGCGCATGAGGGTGAGGCTGGTGACCGACTTGCCTGAACCCGACTCGCCAACCAATGCAGTGGTCTTGCCGGGTTGGATCGAGAAGCGGACGTCGGCCACCGAGCGAACCAGGCCGTCTTCAGTGGGAAAGCTGGTGCTGAGGTTCTTGACTGTGAGGCGGGGAGCGGTGGTCATGTCAGGTGCTCCAGTTATGGTTTCGGAAGCATTCGTCGATTCGCGCCGAGGGAGTACGCCGTCGGTGCGATCCCGTTTCCCCCTGAACAATGTTGTTTGCAGACGGCTTTCCATTCATGCCGCCTTCTTCAGCTTTGGATCCAACAGATCACGCACACCATCACCAAGCAGCTGCAAAGACAGCGCAGTGAAGATGATCGCCAGCCCCGGAAACAGCACGACCCAGAACGCGCGGTCGGCATATTGCTGGCTCCCCGCGACCATCGTTCCCCAGGTCGGGATGTCGGGGGGTACGCCGACGCCGAGGAACGACAGGCCGGCTTCCGCGAGGATGGCGTACGCGAAGATGAACGACACCTGCACGAGGATCGGCGACATCAGGTTGGGCAGGATGTGGCGCCACAGGATGCGCGAGGTTCGCACGCCGAGTGCACGCACGGCTTCGACGAACAACAACTCGCGAACCACCAACGTCGATGCACGCACGACCCGCGCGACGCGTGGCGTGTAGACCAGCACCAGCGCCAGCACCACGTTGCTTAACGAAGCGCCCAAGATGGCGACCAGCGCGATGGCGAGCAGGATGTCGGGGAACGACATCATGGCGTCGACGACTCGCATGATCGGTGCATCGAGCCGACGGAAAAAGCCGGCGACGAGCCCCAGCGCGGTGCCGAAGACAACCGAGCCAAAAGCCGTCAGTGCCGCGATGGTGAGCGAGTAACGCGCACCATGAACGATGCGCGCGTACATGTCGCGACCCAGTTCGTCGGTGCCCATCAGGTGCTCCGCGCTCGGTGGCTTCAGGCGGTCCAGCACGGCGGTGTCGTTGGGGTCGAACGACGCGAACCATGGCGCGCCGATCGCCATGACGGCGATCACCAGCAGAACCAGTGCGGAGATCATCACCGTGCGGCGATGCATCAGCTGGCGGAGTGTTCTCGGGAGCTGCATGACTGTGCGTTCCGTGTGTCGGCTTGCGCGCTCAGAGTTTGACGCGCGGATCGACTGCGACGTACAACAGATCGATCGAGAAATTGATGAGCACGTAGATCGCAGCGATCACCAGCAGCGCGCCCTGGATCACCGGGTAGTCGCGCCGCAGCACCGCATTGACGACCAGGCTGCCCACGCCCGGCAGGCCGAACACGGTCTCGGTCACGACGGCGCCGCCGATCATCAAGGCAGCGGTCAGGCCGAGTACGGTGACGATCGGCACCAAGGCATTGCGCAGCGCGTGCTTCAACACGACAGTGCTTTCCGACAGGCCTTTGGAGCGCGCCGTTCGCACGTAGTCTTCACCCAGCACATCGAGCATCGATGCCCGCGTGAAGCGGATGATGAGCGCCGAGTTGAGCAGGCCCAGCACGGCCGCGGGGAGGATCAGTGAATGCAGCCGTTCGAGCAGCGGCGCACCGGGCGCGCCATAGCCCGACACCGGAAACCAGCCGAACGACACCGCGAAGATCTGGATCAGCACGATGCCGAGCCAGAAGCTCGGAATGCTCGCGCCCAGCATCGCGATGCCGGTGAAGAACTGGTCGATCCAGCGCCCGCGAAACACCGCCGAGACGATGCCGCACGGCAAGCCGATCAGCGCCGCGATGGCGACTGCCATCAACGACAACAGCGTGGTCGGTTCGGCCCGCTCCCACAGTGCCTGCGTCACCGGCCGCTGCAGGAAAATCGACTGGCCGAGGTTGCCTTGCAGCACCTCGCGCAGCCAGTAGCCGAACTGCACGGGCAGCGGCTTGTCCAGGCCGTATTCCTTTTGCACGCGGGCGATGTCGGCGGCGGTGGCCTGGTCGCCGAGCAGCACCGACACCGGGTCGCCGGAGGCGGCGCGCGTCAGGATGAACACCAGCACCGCCACGATGGCGAGCACGATCAACATGCCCGCGAGGCGTGAAGCGAGGTAGCGGTACATCGCAAGACGCTCACTTGATCTTCGCATTCCAGAAGAACGGCCAGGTCGCGGGCTGGTAGTTGTCGAGCGCCGGGCTCCTGGCCGACAGGCCATTGAACTTGCCGACGTTCACGTACGGCACTTCGTCGTAGACGACCTGCTGGACCTTGCCCCACAGCGCACCGCGCTTGGCAGGATCGCTCTCGACGTTGAAGGCCTGCAGCGCGGCCTTTTTGGCGGGCGTGTCCCACCAGCCGGGCGCGCCGTCACCCAACTGCGGCGGCGACAGCATCGGCTCGGGAAACTGGCCCGAATGCGTCACATAGATGTCCCACAACTTCGGATCGTTGCGGCGCTGCACGAGCGTTGCCCAATCGACGATGTTGAGTTCGACCTTGAAGCCGGCCTTCTTCAACTGCTCGGCCATCAGCAAGGCCATGTTGTAGTGAAAGTCGTACTGGCGGCTGGCCATCAGGCGAATCGGCTCGCCTTTGTAGCCAGCCTTGACCGCTGCTTCTTTGGCTTTCGGGCCATTGCGCTGGTTGTACAGCTCGGTGCCGCTGGTCGAGTAGAAGGGCGAGCCCTTCGGGAAGTGATTGCCCTCTGCAATGAAGAAGCGCGTATCGCCGAAGCCAGCGGCCAGCATCTCGCCCTCGCCCATGCCGGTTTGCACAGCCTGGCGCATCGCCTGGTTGGCCAGTACGCCTTCCTTGGTGTTGAAAACCAGGTACGGGAAGCCGAACGATGGCGTGAGGATGGGTACGGTTTTGCCGCCCGACTTTTCAAGCCGCGTCAGTGCCTCGACCGGCAGCAGATCGGCGAAGTCGTATTGAGCCGCCAGCGCGCCTTCGACCCGCGTGCTCGCGTTGGGTACGGGCACGAAGCGCAGCTCTTCGATGAGCGCCTCGCGCTTGCCGCCATAGCCGTTGGCCGGCTCTTTGCGCGCGCTGTATTTGTCGAAGCGCGTCAGGATGACGAAGCGGTCGGGCTGACGCTCCTTGAACTTGTACGGACCGGTGCCGACGAAGTCTTTCAGCGGCTGCGCGATCGACTCCTTGGCCATGATGGCGGCCATGCCGCTCGGCAATGCGAGCTGCGACACCAGCGGCGCATACGGCGCTTTCAACACGATGTCGACGCCGAGCGCGCCCTTGGCCTTGAGGCTCTCGATCTGCGCGCCCACTGCCTTGCCGCGTGGCGACTGCTCGATCCAGCGCTGCAGGCTGGCGACCACGTCGTCGGCGTTCAGTTCGCGGCCGTTGTGCAGCATCACGCCCTTGCGCAAAGTGATCGAGTAGCTCTTGCCGTCGGCCGAGATTTTGGGCATCGACTCGGCGAGCATCGGCACCACGTTCCACTTGGCGTCGAAGGTGTAGAGCGGCTCGAACACGTGCTGCATGATGGTCGCGACCAGGTCGGCGGTCGATGCCATCGGGTCGAGCGTTTGCGGCTCGGCCACCATCGCCAGCGTGGCGTAGTTGCGCGGCGCTTGCGCCAGTGCTGCGGGCGCTCCCACAGTCACTGCGACGGCCAGCGCCGCCAGCAAGGCGCCCCTGCCGATCGCATGTTTCAGGACAGATTTGGCTAGGTTGGTGGCTCGCATTGAAACTCCTTCGCTTCAGGATTTGTGAAATTTACTTTCGCACTAGCTCGACTTTGAAGCATCAAACGTGCCAAATCACTCGGGAAAACCCTCTATGTTGGACCTTTTACTGAAATAGAATTTCAAAACTAAACCACAGCGGCCCGTCCGCAGGAGTCTTTCATGCCCCTCGAATACCTCGGTGGATCGCCCACCGCCTCCGACCGCCAGGTCCGCCCTTTCTCCCCGGCTGTGCGCGCGGGCGACTTCATCTATGTGTCGGGCCAGGTGCCCGCCGACAGCAACGGCGAGATCGTGGTCGGCGGCATCGAAGCGCAAACGCGGCAGGTCATGGAAAACCTGAAGTCGGTGCTCGCGCTGGCCGGCGCGACGCTCGACGACGTCTGCAAAAGCACGGTTTGGCTGCAGGACGCGCGCGATTTCGGTGCCTTCAACCGTATCTACATGGGCTACTTCAGTGCGGAAGGCCGGCCGGCCCGTTCGACCACGGAAGCACGGCTCATGGTCGACGCGAAGGTCGAGATCGACGTGGTGGCTTACAAGCCGAAGTAAAAGCCAGTGAGAAAGCGAAATAGCGGCATCGAGCCGCTGCCGTCACGCAGACTGGCTGCGTCAGTCGGCCAGACGGCCAGCCACGAGGCGCAACACGCGGTCGCAGCGCGTTGCCAGCGTCTCGTCGTGGGTGACCATGACAAAGGCCGTGCCGTGCAGCCGCGCCAGTTCGAGCATGAGCGCGAAGACGCCGTCGGCGGTCGCGCGATCGAGGTTGCCGGTCGGTTCGTCGGCCAGCACGCAGGCCGGCTGCGTGACCAGCGCGCGCGCGATCGCCACGCGCTGACGCTCGCCGCCCGACAACTCGGCCGGGCGATGCTGCAGCCGCTCGGCGAGTCCGACACTGGTGAGCATCGCGGTCGCGGCGCGCGCGGCTTCGGCCGGATCGGCGCGCCGGATCTTGAGCGGCATCGCAACGTTGTCGAGCGCGCTGAATTCCGGCAGCAGGTGATGGAACTGGTAGACGAAGCCGAGGTGCAGATTGCGCATGCGACCCTGCTCCGCCGCATCGACCGTGGCGATGTTCTTGCCAAGCAGTTCGACGCTGCCCGCCGTCGGCGCGTCGAGGCCGCCCATCAGGTGCAGCAGGGTGCTCTTGCCCGAGCCCGACGCACCGACGATGGCCAACGTTTCGCCGGCGCGCACGTCGAGGTCGACGCCGTGCAGCACTGTCAGGTCGAGCCGGCCTTCGTGGAAACGCTTGGTAAGGCCGCGTGCCTTGAGGACCACCTTCGACGATGCAACTTCACTCATAGCGCAGCGCCTCGGCGGGGTTCACGCGGCTGGCGCGCCAGCTCGGATACAGCGTCGCTGCGAAGGAGAGCACCAGCGAAATGATGGCGATCGGCATGATGTCGCTCTGCTGCGGATCGCTCGGCATCTTGCTGATCAGGTAGATGTCTTGCGGCAGAAAGCTGGTGTGCAGTGCGTGCTCGATGGCCGGCACGATCACGTCGATGTTGTAAGCCACGCCCAGCCCCAGCACGAGGCCGAGCACGGTCCCGATGACGCCGACCATCGCACCCTGCACCACGAAAATTGCCATGATGCTTTTCGGGCTGGCGCCCAGTGTTCGCAAGATGGCGATGTCGGCGCGCTTGTCGGTCACTGTCATCACCAGAGTCGACACCAGGTTGAAGGCCGCGACCGCGACGATCAGCGTCAGGATGATGAACATCATGCGTTTCTCGACCTGCACCGCAGCAAACCACGTCTTGTTCTGGCGCGTCCAGTCCTTGATCAAAAACGAACCCGGCAACGTGGCGGCAAGCTCATCGGCCACCTCGCGCGCCTGGTGCAGGTCTTTCAGCTTGATGCGCAGGCCGCTCGGGCCGTCGAGGCGAAACACGCGCTGCGCGTCTTCTTCATGGATCATCGCCAGCGCCGAGTCGTATTCGTAATGACCCGAATCGAATGTGCCGACCACTGTGAACTGTTTCAGCCTGGGCACGACGCCGGCCGGCGTGACCTGGCCGCCCGGTGCGATCAGCGTGACCTGGTCGCCATCGCGCACGTAGAGCGAGCGCGCGAGTTCGATGCCGAGCACCACGCCGAACTGGCCAGGCACCAGCTTGTCGAGCGCGCCTTTTTGCGCGGTCATCGAGATGTCGGTAACTTGCGGCTCGAGCTTGGGATCGATGCCACGAATCAGCGTGCCTTTCATGTCCTCACCGCGCGCGATGAGCGCTTGCGAGGCGATGAACGGTGCCACGCCGATCACTTCCGGGTTCTTGCGCGCAGCAGCGGCGATGGCGTCGATGTCTGCCAGCGCTTGCCCGTCGCGCGAAGTGATCTCGATGTGCGAGATCACGCCAAGCATGCGGTCGGTCACTTCTTTCTGGAAGCCGTTCATTACGCTGAGCACGATGATCAGGGCGGCCACGCCGAGCGCGATGCCGAGCATCGACACGCCGGAAATGAAGGAGATGAAGCCGTTGCGCCGCGTCGCCCGGCCTGCGCGCGTATAGCGCCAGCCAAGTTGCAGTTCATAGGGGATGGGCATAGGCCGGCGATTGTGGCATCCCGGACAATAGGCCCATGGTTGCCACCGCCTCTCCAGCTTCTTCCGCCGCGCCCCGCCATTGGCTCATTCCCTATGCCGGACGCAACTCGCCCGCCTGCATCGCCGCGCTCACCGGCTTGCGCCTGCCTAACCTCGAAGCTTTGCTAGCCCGCGCGACGCTCGCCGACGACGACACACAGGCAGACACCACCCGCTCGCCGCCGCACGAACGCGCGCTGGCACAAGCGCTCGGCCTGGCGTCTGAAGATGGCTGCATCCCTTGGGCCGCCCTTGAAGCACGCCGCAGCAAGGTCGCAGAGGCGGACGACGCCGAAGCCTGGGGCTGGGCCACGCTCTGTCACTGGCAGGTCGGCATCGACGACGTGGTGCTGGGCGATCCGGCCGCCATCGAGATCGACGCGGCCGAATCCGACGCGTTGCTGAAAGCAGCGCAACCGTTCTTCGAAGAAGACGGCATTGCATTGCGCGGGTCGGCCGTGCCGGGCCGCTGGCTCGCGCGCGGCGCAGTGTTCCAAGGCATCGCGACGGCATCGATCGACCGCGCCATCGGCTGGCCGATCTCGCAGTGGTCGCCGCTGTCGGACCATGCAAGGTCGCTGCGCCGCCTGCAAAACGAAATGCAGATGCTGCTCTACACCCAGCGCGTGAACGACGATCGTGCAGCCCGCGGCGTACCGCCGATCAATTCGTTCTGGCTCAGTGGTACCGGGGCCTTGCCGCCAAACCTGCTGCCGTTCGATGTCGATGCGCCGGACGTGATCGGCACCTTGCGGCCCGCCGCGCTGCGTGACGACGGCGCCGCCTGGGCCGACGCCTGGCGCGCGCTCGATGCCGGCCCGATCGCCGAAGCGCTGGCCGCTGCAACCCGCGGCGACGATGTGACGCTGACGCTGTGCGGCGATCTTGCAGCCAAGCGCTTCACGACGCACAAACGCACCTTCGGGCGTTGGCTCAAGGGCCTGTTCGAGCGGCCTTCCGCGACCACCTTGCTGGCGACGCTGTGAAGATCGTCGCCCGGGTCATCCCGCCTCGCAGCGCCTGGGTGCTCGAACAAGCCGGCGTGCATCCGCTGCTCGCGCGCTTGTATGCGGCCCGCGGCGTGCTCGGCAAGGACGAACTCGACGACGGTCTCGCGCGCCTGCTGCCGCCCGACACCTTGCGTGGCACGCGCGAAGCAGCCGTGTTGCTGGCCGATGCCATCGCCGCCGATCAACGCCTGTGCATCGTCGCCGACTACGACTGCGATGGCGCGACCGCCTGCGCAGTCGCCGTGCGCGGTCTGCGCCTGCTCGGCGCGAAGAACGTGAGCTATCTCGTACCGGACCGCGTGATCGACGGCTATGGCCTGACGCCGCCCATCGCCGAGCGCGTGGCCGACCGTGGCGCCGATTTGCTCATTACCGTCGACAACGGCATCGCCAGTGTCGACGGCGTTGCGGCAGCGCAGGCGCGCGGCCTCAAGGTGCTCGTTACCGACCATCACCTGCCCGGCCCGCAGCTGCCATCGGCCGAAGTGCTGGTCAACCCGAACCAGCCCGGCTGCGACTTCGAAAGCAAGAGCATCGCCGGCGTCGGCGTCATGTTCTATGTGCTGCTGGCCTTGCGTTCCGAGCTGCGCACGCGCGGCGTCTTCACGCTGGCGAATCAGCCGAAACTCGACGTGTTACTGCCCCTGGTCGCGCTCGGCACCGTGGCCGACGTGGTCAGGCTCGATGCCAACAACCGCCGCCTGGTGGCACAGGGGTTGCGCCGCATCCGTGCCGGCTCGATGCAGGCCGGAATCGCGGCGCTGTTCAAGGCGTCCGGTCGCAACGCACCCACGGCCACCACCTTCGACTTCGGCTTTGCGCTCGGCCCGCGCATCAATGCAGCCGGGCGGCTCGCCGACATGACGCTCGGCATAGAGTGCTTGCTGACCGACGACGCCGCACGCGCCGACGAGCTGGCACGCACGCTCGACGGCATCAACCGCGAGCGGCGCGACATCGAGGGCGGCATGCGCGACCAGGCACTGCTGCTGGCCGAGTCGCTGTTCGATGCGAGTGGCGACAGCAGCGAGGCGCCGCCGCCGGCCATCAGCGTGTTCGATGCGGCGTTTCATGAAGGCGTGGTCGGCATCGTCGCGTCGCGTCTGAAGGACCGATTTCATCGGCCGACCTTCGTCTTCGCAGCGAGCGCAGCGCCGGGCAAGGAAGCGGAACTCAAAGGCTCGGGCCGCTCCATCCCTGGCTTCCATCTGCGCGACGCATTGGACCTTGTTGCCAAGCGGCATCCAGGCGTGCTGCTGCGCTTCGGCGGCCATGCCATGGCAGCGGGTTGCACGGTGGCCAGCGAGCACTTCGAGACTTTCTCCAAAGCCATCGCACAGGTCGCGCAAGAGTGGCTCGCCGCGTCGTCACTGGTGCGCCAGATCGACACCGACGGTCCATTGGCGCGCGAGTATTTGCGAGTCGATCTGGTCGATACGTTGCACCGCGAGGTGTGGGGCCAGGGCTTTGCGCCGCCGACTTTCAGCGAGGAGGTCGAGGTGCTGTCGCAGCGGCTCGTCGGCGAAAAGCACCTGGCGCTGAAGCTGCGCCATCAAGGGCAGCCCATCGACGGGATCTGGTTCGGTCATACCGATCCGTTGCCCGCGAAGGTGATGCTGGCGTTTCGGCTCGATGCCGACGAATGGCAGGGCGTGCGGCGGGTGCGCTTTCTGGTCGAAGGGGCCGAGGGCTAGCTTGCGCCGTCGCCTTTCTTCGCCAGCAAGCTGACCAGCTCAGGCACCAGAGCCTGCGGATCGCCCTCACGCAGCGCGCGCTCAAAGGTCTCGTGCACACCGTCCGCGATGGCGCGCGCAGCGCCGATGTCGCCCGCCATCGTCGTGTAGTAGCCCATGTCCTTGGCCGCGTTCGACATGAAGAAGCGCAGCCCCGACGGATCGCGCGACAGGATGTACGGCTTCATGCGCTCGAGGGCCAGACCGCCACCACCGCCCTTTGCCAGCACATCGACCAGCACCTCGGGCGCCACGCCCGACCGTTCGGCACACGCAGCCGCTTCGGCCAGCAGGCCGACAAAGCCGAGCGAGACGTAGTTGTGCAGCAACTTCATGCGATGGCCGGCGCCGACCGGGCCGGCGTGCGTGATGTTCTCCGCGAAGCAGGCAAGCAGCGGCTTGCATTCTTCGAACGAGGCAACATCGCCACCGACCAACAAATTGAGACGACCTTCGGCAGCTTCTTTGGGCGTGCGGGTCATCGGTGAGTCGATGAAGCGGCCGCCGGCTTCGGCCACCAGCTTTGCCAATCGCTCGGTTGAAGCAGGAAGCGCGGTGGAGCAATCGATGATCACCGCGTCTTTGCGCAAGCCCTGCAGTACCCCATCGTCGCCCATCAAGACGGCCTCGACCTGCGGCGATCCGGTGACGCACAGAATGACGATATCGACCGCCGCTGCGAGTTCGCGCGGCTTACCGTATGTGGTCACGCCCGCCGCCCTCAGCGCATCGAGCGGCTGGTTGCCAGCGTGCTCCAGGACGGCCAGCGGATAACCATGCTTCACGATGTTGCTCGCGATGCCGTGGCCCATCATGCCGATGCCGATCATTCCGATCTTCTTCATTTTTTGTCTCCAGAAATTGGGTTGGAGCGGCCCATGTTCAGGGCCGCTTGAACTCGTGATTTAACCCGACATAGAAGCCGCGCGCATGCTCGGTCCCGGTGCGCGAGGTCGTGACGTCGAGGCTGGTGAACGGCGTGAAGTTGAAACGCGCGCCGATGCGTGTGGTCCACGCGTCGAAAGCGCGGTTGCGCTCCGCGAGCAACGACACCGCCTCGTTCAATGCCCACTCGGTGCCAAGGCCTCGGCGGAAAGTACGTTCACCGGTGACGGTCGCCCAGTCGGCACCGATGTTGGCGTGGATCTGCCAATTGGGGGTCGCAACCAGCGTGAAAGGAAATACCAGCTGCCGTCCCGGCTTGCCGTGGTGGGTGCGGTCGAAAGTAGCGTTGGCCGACACGGCACCGCTGAAGCGAGCATCCGCCTCCTGGCCGAACCATGTCCACTTGACCTGTGGCCCCGCGTAGTAAGTGCCGGGTTTCGACGTGCGATCGAGATTCACGCCCAACTCGATCGGCCCGACACGGCAGGTGGGTCCGACATGCAACGCGTTGACCGGAACCGCCCCGGAACGCCCGCCCCATGTCTCGACGAGGCACTGACCGGGGTCGAGCGTGCCCGCATCGTCGACGTCCAGATGGCCGCCAGCCAACGCGCTGCCCGCGTGCAACAGGCCCAGCAGACACAGCAAAGCAGCACCGGCCAGCGCCATGCTTCGCTTCATGCTGCTCGTTGTTCCCATCGCGGGCCTCCCGGATCGACCGCGTCTTGGCGCGCAGTCGAGGCGTCATCGTGGACGCGTTCGGCAAATTCTAGGATGCCAAAACGGCAAGTCGATGACGCTGCGCACCCGCGGCGCCGTAGGCGTCAGGCTCGGATCCTTGGCTCCGCTTCTTAGCTCAAATCTCGAAGTGCGGCTGCAACTCGCGAATGCGCTTCATGGCAACGCCCGCTGCCGCTGTGCGCGTCTCGACGCCGAGCTTCACGTACACGCGCTCCAGATGCTTCTTGGCAGTGGCCGGGCTGCTGCCGAGGATCTCGCCGATGTCCTTGTTGGTCTTGCCCTTGACCACCCAATAAAGCACTTCGGCCTCGCGCGCCGTGAGCTTCAGGCTCAGGCTCATGGCCTCGATGACGGCGACGTCGGACACCTCGCGCAGGATGATCATCCATTCGGCACCGTCGTCGTCATGGCCGGTTTGCTGGTGCAGCCGCAACGTGAGGCTGCGCGCCGCGGGGCCGATCGCCAGGACAGGCGGCTCGATGCGGTCGACCGTCCCCGGCAGGTGCAGGCGCAACCAGTCGAGCACCACGGCCGGCGTCTCGGGCGCGCTGGTGCCGCAATAGCGCAGCAACAGTTCGCGCGCCAAAGCGGTCTGCCAGATGAGCCGGCCTTCGGGCAGACGCACTGTGATGCTCGCGTAGCCAAACGCATCGAGCGCGTTGCGCGCCTGGCCAGCCTGTTGCGCCGCCTGCCGCGCACGGCGTGCGCCCTGCAGATGCACGTTCATGCGCGCCAGTACTTCCTTCGGCTTGATCGGCTTGGTGACGTAGTCGACACCGCCCGCTTCGAGCGCAGCGACCAGGTGCTCCGTCTCGGTGAGGCCGGTCATGAAGACGATAGGAATGTGCGCGGTGGCCGGGTCGGCCTTGAGCCGGCGCGCGACCTCGAAGCCGTCGATGCCGGGCATCATGGCGTCGAGCAGCACGATGTCGGGCCGGGCCTGCGCAGCGCGCTGCAACGCGGCTTCGCCATTGGTCGCGACCAGCACGGTGTAGCCGGATTCGTCGAGTGCATCGTGCAGCACGGCCAGGTTGTCAGGCACGTCATCGACGATCAGCACCAGATCGGCGTTGCGGGCGAGCGGGCGTTCTGTCGCGGCTGGCACGGCTGGCACGGCTGGCACAGGAAACGTCCCCGTGTCGGATGTCGGATCGGCGCTCACTTGCAATCCATCGCTTCGAACTGGAACTGGCGCGCCAGGGCGCGTTGCGCGCTGGTCCAGGCAGCGCACTCGGGCTGCTCGGCATCGATGTCGTCGAGCTGATTCATGATGCCGCGAAAGTAACCCAACCCGACGGCTTCTTCCAAAGCGCGCAAACGTTCGGGTGCGGGGCGGACCATGGTCAGCGCTTCGAAGGCACCGGTTGCAGACGGCTTTGACGGTGTGGGTGTGGCGGTCCATTCCAAAACGAGCCGCCGCTCCAGCCAATCGAGCAACTCGCTGTGGCGCACCGGCTTCACGAAGAAGTCTTCGGGCGTGATGCCGACGTCGTTGTCGAGCCGCTTGTCGAACGCATTGGCGGACACGATGGCAATGACGGTGTGCGACAGGCCCAGCTTGCGAGCACGGCGAATCGTTTCCCAGCCATCGATACCCGGCATCGCCAGGTCGACGAACATCGCATCCGGCCGATAGCCAGCGGCCAGCAGGTCGAGCGCATCGTGGCCGCTCGCAGCCGCGCGCAACTCGAAGCCGAGCGGCGTCAGCACCTGCACGAGCAATTCGCGATCGGCCTCTTCGTTGTCGACCACTAGCAACCGGCGACGCTCGCCTTCGTAGCCACGGCGCACACGCGGCACGGGTGCCAGCAACTGCGCACGGCGCGGACGAGCCAGCGCCTCGTGCACGCGCGGCAGGAACAGTCGAACGCGGAAGATCGAGCCGACGCCCGGTGTGCTCTGCACCTGCATCTCGCCTCCCATCAGGTCGGTCAGCATCTTGGCGATGGTGAGGCCGAGGCCAGCGCCCGGCGCCGAACTGCTGCCGACGTTGCCGCCACCGCCGCCTGCTGATATAGCCGGGTTGCCACCCGAGGCCCCCCGCGAAAACGGCTCGAAAATGCGCTCGATGTCTTCGGCTGCCATGCCCGGGCCGGTGTCTTCGATCTCGATGGTCGCGAACTCGCGTGCATGCGCCAGCCGCAAAGTGACCTGCCCGGCGGCGGTGAACTTGATCGCGTTGCCGAGCAGGTTGATGAGGATCTGCCGCACCCGTTTTTCGTCGGCACGCACCACCTCGGGCAAGCCATCGGCGGGCTCGAAGACGAAGGCCAGGCCCTTCTCTTCGGCCTGCAGTTCGAACATGTCGGCCAGCTCGCGCAGCGTGTCCGCAAAGCGCATCGGCCGCGCATGCAGCGTGAGCTTGCCGGCCTCGATGTGGGCGATGTCGAGCGTGCCTTCGATCAGCGACAGCAAATGCTCGCCGCCACGCTTGATGACGGCCACCGCCTGCTGTCGGTGCGGTGGCACCGATGCGTCTTCGCCCATCAGCTGCGCATAGCCCAGGATGCTGTTGAGCGGCGTGCGCAACTCGTGGCTGATGGCGCTGATGTAGCGGCTCTTGGCCTGGTTGGCCTGGTCGGCTGCGCGCTTGGCCTGCTCCGCGATTTCGCGTGCCTCGTCGGCAGCCTGCTTGGCCGCTTGCAGGGCACGGTCGGTTTCATGGTGCAACGCGATTTCGCGCACCAGCAAGTGCGTCTGCCGGTTCGATTCTTCTTGCGCCACCTTGCGACTCTGTTGCGCCAGCACCAGCCACCAGGCGACGATGCCGGCCAGCACCAGCAGTGCCATGTAGACCTTCGAAAAGCCCGATCGCAATGCCGCCTGCGCGCCCACCGTTTCGTTGGGCGTCATGGCCTGGAGCGTGCCTTCGGCCAGCGCCCGCAGCTCCTGCGTGTAGAGCACGCCGAAGACGATCGCCAGCAGCGGCACGATGATCAGCATCAACAGCAGGAAGTGGCCGAGCCCGGTGTCGAGATAGCGCCAGCTGCGTTGGGGCAGCAGCCAGCGCAAGACGGCCGACCATTGCGCCGACAGGCCTGCCTGCGGCTTGCACAGGTCGCCGCAACGCGCATCGAGCGTGCAGCACAGGGAACAGATCGCGCCTTGGTACGCCGGGCAATGCGCCATGTCCGGCCCTTCGTACTCGCGCTCGCAAATCACGCAGCGCTGCACGGCCAGCCGCTGGCGAGTTCCGACTTCGGCGGCGACCCGCGCCCATCGCACCGACCGGGCGCCGGGGGCAGGCGCGAACAGCGCGGCACCGTTCCCGTTGGAAGTCCGTGCGATGTAGTACTTGCCGCCGGTTGCCCATGCGATGAACGGCGAGGTCACCAGCGCCGTGCCGAGCGCGATCAACGCTGAAAACGCCTGCGCCATCGGCCCGAAAAAGCCGAGGTAAGCCGTGATCGAGAGCACCGAGGCCAGCGCCATCGCACCGACGCCGACCGGGTTGATGTCCCACAGATGCGCGCGCTTGAACTCGATGCCCGGCGGCGACAGCCCGAGCGGCTTGTTAATGACCAGATCGGCGACCACCGCCATCATCCAGGCGATGGCGATGTTGGCGTAGAGCCCGAGCACATCGCCCAAAGCCTCGAACACGTTCATCTCCATCAGCATGAAAGCGATGAGCGCGTTGAACACCACCCACACCACGCGGCCCGGATGGCTGTGCGTGACCCGCGAGAAGAAGTTGCTCCAGGCCAGCGAGCCCGCATAGGCGTTGGTGACGTTGATCTTGATCTGCGAGATCACCACGAAGAGCGCCGTCGCAGCAACCGCCCAGCCGTAGTTCGGGAACACGTACTCGTAGGCCGCGAGGTACATCTGGTTCGGATCGACGGCGCGTTCGACCGGCACCATGTGCGTGATCGCCAGATAGGCCAGAAGCGCGCCACCGAGCATCTTGATCACGCCGAGAACTGTCTCTTATACACATCTCCGAGCCCACGAGAC